>NZ_JRMW01000044.1:0-40472 GCF_000758765.1 Anaerococcus lactolyticus S7-1-13 | reverse complement strand
GTAATGAGAATCTTTCGATCTAGACTCTTCATTTACATCTAGCTTTTTGCCAAATGCGTGATTTATATTCTTTTTCAAGAATCATTATTGTAAAGAAATTAACTAGGTTAATAGTTGTTTCATTTACGATTTTTTTGATCTGTTAAGATCTTCAAAAATCATTGATATTTATTTGTTTGATTTGCTTTCGCATCTCTGGTTCTCTGTCTGGCACTTTTCGTGTGCTGACTCTATTATAGTACCACACACTTTTTTTCTTGTCAAGGATTTTTATCTTTTTTTTATGACTTTTTTCCTTTTCTTACAAGTTTTTATCTTGCCGACATTCAATACTATAACATCTGTTTTTTGCTTTGTCAAATTTTTTTATTAAAAAATTTAAAAAAGCCCATTTTTGGGCTTTTGTTATAGTTTGTAATGATGTTTTATTATTTTTAGGTTTTCTTTTATTTCCTCTGTTAGGTCATCATAGGTTAGTAGCTCTTCAATGTCTTCCTTGGCTTTTTCTGTGTTTCCTACTACCAGATTTATTTGTATCTTGTTGTAGGTCATTCTGGGATCTTGAGGATATTTTTTTAGTCCCTCTCCTATGACTTTTAATGCTTCAAACTCGTTTTTATTTAGGTATAGGCTTATAGCATAGTCATTATAAAGTTCTCTAAAGTCTGCATTTAATTCAAGAGATTGTTCAAATGCCATGATCGAATTTTCATAGTTGCCAATATTTTGATAGGCCACTCCTAAATAGTAATAGGCGTCTGCTCTTTTTGTTTTTGATAAAAGTTTGGTTAAGGTTCTTACAGCTTCATTATAATTGCTTTTTCCTATATAATATAGGGCTTGTTCAATTTCTGCATTATCATCTATTGAAATTAACTTATTTCTTATATCATTTTTCGCTATTTCATCATCTGTCAGTCTTAATGCATTGTTATAGTAAGACCTCGCTTTGATGTACTCGCCTAAGTTTGCATATATATTTCCAAGTTCGTAGTAAGATAGTTTAAATTTTTCATCATTCTTTAGGATTTCTTGGAGTATTCTTAGGGCTTCCTTTACAAAGTCATTTTGATATTGGCCATCATCTTCATAGGCTAAGGGCCAAAGTAGTCTGGCGTATAAATAGGCGTTGTATTTATTTGCTGAATCTAAAATATAACCAGCTCTTGCTAGTAATAGTGCCTTAGTTTTATCACTTTCTTCGCAGTATACAGACTTATTTGCTGTGTAATCACCTATATTTTTCAAATATTTTTTGAGTACTTTTTCATATTCTTTTCTATATAAAAAGTTCGGATCAATTGCTAAGTTTATTAGCATGGCTTCTAGAATAATTTCTAAATTTATCTCATTTTTAAAGTCACCTGTCTTGATTCCTTCTTTCATATCTTCCACATATATAGGTAGGGATATGCCTTTGAGTTCCTCGTTCAGACTATCTTCCCTTAGCTCAATATAAGCAAGCCTATCAGTGTATTTTATGAAATAACCATCTAAACTACCCATTAGCACCACCCCATGAATTTTCTTTGCCTGTAGGAATGTTTATTTAGATGTTTAAATAAGATTCCCCTAAAGAGCATGAAACCAGTATGGACAAGGGCAATTATTAGACAAGCTATTATTTTCCCCCCTCCCATTGGTTGGCCTATGGCGAATTTCAAACTTAGATAAAACTCCACTCCAATGAAAATCAAACTATAAAGTCCGTAGTGAAGCGGATTATTTTTTACAAAGTTTACTGATTCAATGATTGCATTTACACCACTTCTACCATTTAGATATATTTGTTCATATATTGATGATAGAAGAATTTGTATAAGAACAACAACAAAAATCCTCGCTTGGACTGGGAAATTTACCAAAAGTAGGTTAGTAAACATCTCTAATAGGTAAACCCAAAACATGGTTTCTATCATTGGTCCAAAAAAATTCCCCACCGAATTTTCAAGAGAAGATTTGCCAGTATTTCCGAATTTTACAACAGATACCAAGCTTTGAACAACAAAACAAGATATGATTACCCCGATAAAATAATTAATAATGCCACCTATGGTGCCAGCGATGACACCAAGGTTGAATTCATTATTTTCAAAAATTGTATTTATGAGGACGAAGATAAAGACCATATAAGACTTGTTAATCTTTTTTATAGTTTCCTTGAAAGCTATTTTAGATACACCTAAGAAGTCTTTAAATTTGTTCATTTACATCTTCTCCACAGTTTTTATTCCTAATAGTCCTAGTCCTGTTTTTATTACTACTGATGTTGCGTAGGCAAGAGCTAATCTTTCTTCCTTTAATTTTTCGTCTTCTACCATAATCTTAGAAGAATTGTAGAATTTATTGAAACTCTTTGCTATATCTGTTAGGTGTCTAGTAACTAAGGATGGCTCGTATTTTTCTTTAGCCTTTACAACTACATCTTCAAAACCAGCTAGCTTTTTAACAAGGCTAAATTCTTCATCACTGGTTATTTTTTCAATTGCCAATGGTTTGATTTCATCTTGACCTGCTTTTCTTAGGACAGATTTTGCTCTAGCATAGGTGTATTGAACATAAGGTCCTGTTTCCCCGTCAAAGTTTAGGACTTCATCCCAATCAAAAACATAGTCTTTTATCCTGTTGTTATATAATTCTTGGAATTTAACGGCGCCGATACCAACTATTCTTGATACTTCGCCAATATCATTTACTGTGTCCTCACGATTTTCCATAATTTCACGAGTTTTTTCAATTGCCTTATTTAACACATCTTCAAGAAATACTACCTGACCCTTCCTTGTAGATAGGGTTTGGTCTTTTAGACTTACCATACCGAAGGAGATGTGCTTACATCCTTTATAGAGGTCGTAGCCCATTAGTTCAAGTATTCTCCATAGTTGTTGGAAGTGGAGATTTTGTTGGGTAGCTACAACATAGAGGTTTTCGTCAAAATTGTATTCTTTTTTCCTATTTATGGCTGTAGCTATATCTCTTGTGATATAGGCAGATGAGCCGTTTGATTTTATTATTATTGATGGTGGTAGGTCAAATTGAGCAAGGTCTATAATTTGTGCCCCATCAGATTCTACTAGTAGTTTTTTTTCTTTTAATTCCTCTAAAATCTCTGGCATATATTTTGAATAATAGGCTTCACCCTTGTAATTATCAAATTCTATATCAAGAAGTTTATAAACCCTGTCAAATTCATTGAAGGAAATTTCCTTAAACCAAGACCAAAGTCTAGTTGCTTCTTCTTCGCCTTCCTCTAGATTTTTAAATTCCTTACGAGCTACTTCCATCATTTCTTCATTCTCACTTGCTTCAGTATTATATCTTACATAAAGATTTAAAAGCTCTTTGATTGGATCGGCATTTAATTTCTCATCATCACCCCAAAGTTTGTAGGCTGCAATCATGGTTCCAAACTGAGTGCCATAGTCACCGATATAGTTGGTAGCTATTGTATTGTAACCTAAAAATTCGTGGATATTTCTTAGAGCATCACCGATTACGGTTGATCTTATGTGACCAATATGGAATGGTTTAGCTATATTTACAGAAGAAAATTCTACTATGGCAGTTTTGCCCTTGCCCATGTCGGATTTGCCGTAATTTTCTTTTTTGTCAATAATTGCGTTTATAACGTCATTTTCAAATTTTTTCCTATCTAAGAAAAAGTTTATATAAGGTCCAACATTTTTTATTTCAGAAAAATCATCAATGACCAAAGTAGAAGCCAATTCTGCTGCTATTTGAGCTGGATTTTTTCTTAATGTTTTTGCTAGTTGAAAGCATGGGAAAGAATAATCCCCCATGTTTTCTTGAGGTGGAATTTCAATAAGCTGGTATATATCTTCACTTGATATACCTATACCTTGGCTGTCTAATTTTTTAGCAATAATTTCTTTATAATCTTTCATTTTTCCTCCTTAGGAAAACTTAACAATGGTAACTCCGTAACCACCTTCTTCATCATCTCCAAACCTGTAAGATTTAACTCTCTTATCGGTTTTTAAATTTTCACTTACACCCTTAATTAAGGCGCCAGTGCCCTTACCGTGGATGATTTTTGCTTGGTCAAGTCCTGCGAGCATAGCATCGTCTAGATATTTATCAAGATTTCTCATGGCTTCGTCATATCTTTGCCCTCTTAAATCTAAGCTTGCAGAAATATTCATAGCCTTTTTTACACTATACACCTTCTTGATGTTTTTCTCAGTTTGGTTCACGCCTTCAATTTTCTTTACATTCTTGATATTTGAATCCATCTTAAGGATTCCCATCTGAACTTTTATGTTGCCCTTTGAATCTGGCCCTTCTATTACTTCTGCCTTTTCATTTAAGCCTGCAACTATGATCATATCTCCAACTTTCAACTCATCTGGTGCATCCTTTGCCCTCGTTTGCCCAAACCTGTCTTCTTCTCTTTCTATATAAGAATCCTTAAATTTATTCCTAATCTTATTTAAGGACCTATCAATGTCGCGAGTGTTGGCGTTTTTAGACCTCTTAGCTTCTTTAAGCATAGCTTGGCTTTCCTTGTTGGCCTTATCAAGAATTTCATTCGCTCTCTCTTCTGCCTTTTTGATAATTTCCGCTTTAGCCTCATCTATTTCCTTGGACTTATTCCTTAGTTTGTCCTTGATAGACTGGATTTCTCGCCTATAAGCTTCAATTTCCTTATTTTTGGCTTCCATCTGATACTTGTCATCTTCGATTTGCTCTAAGATTTTATTGAAATTTTTAGTATCGTCACTAATTAAGTCTTTGGCTTTTTTCAAAATTTCTTCTGACAAACCAAGTCTTTTAGAAATTTCGAAGGCATTTGACTTACCAGGTGTACCAATCTCTAACTTGTAGGTTGGAGATAAGGTCTCTACATTAAATTCCACAGAAGCATTCATTACCTTGTCATTTTCCATTGCATAATACTTAAGCTCACTGTAGTGGGTTGTTGCAAAGGTCATAACTTCCAAGCTTGTTAGATGAGAAAGGATTGAAATTGCAAGGGCCGCTCCTTCTATAGGATCAGTTCCCGATCCAATTTCATCAAGCAAAACTAAAGAATTACTAGTCACCCTGTTTAGGATATCAACAATATTGGTAAGAGATGCAGAAAAGGTTGAAAGACTCATTTCAATTGACTGTTTATCTCCGATATCCAAAAACACATCATCAAAAACATTTACAGTGGATCCTTCATCTGCTGGTATGAAAAGAGCAGTCTGAGCCATAAGGGTAATAAGTCCTACAGTTTTTAAGGAAACTGTCTTGCCACCTGTGTTGGGTCCTGTGATGATTAAAGTTGTGTAATCGCCTCCAATCGCCACATCTATTGGCACAACCTTACCTGGCAATAGTGGGTGGATGGCTGACTTTATATTAATAATTTTTTGCTGGTTGAGTTTTGGCAGAGAATAGTCATTTTCAAGGCCAAATTTCGCCTTAGCTTGGAGAAAATCAATCCTTGCTATTATTTTTTGGTTTTCTAAGATTTCTACATCAAATTTTTGTGCCAGCCTTGATAACCTATCAAGAATCCTTCTAATCTCGGCATCTTCTTTTAATTCCAAGTCCTTGTATTGGTTGTTTAACTCAACTATGGCTGAGGGTTCGATAAATAAAGTATTCCCTGAGGCAGACTTGTCGTGGACAATACCGTTTATCACTGAGCGCTTGTTAGTTTTTATCGGCACAACATACCTGCCGTCTCTTACAGAAACTACCTTGTCTTGGAGGGAATCCTCATATTTTGAAGAAGTCACGTAGGAATTAAGTTTATTTTTGATTTCTTCTTCCTTACGTCTAAGGCTCCTTCTGACTGCCAAAAGTTCCCTTGAGGCATTATCAGCAATATCTTCTTCATTTAAAATCGACCTATCAATTTCTTCTTTAAGAAAATCATTGGTAGTAATCCTGTCAAAAAGATCTGCAATATAAGAATCGTCAATATTTTTGCTATAGTCTTTTAAATATTCTGAAACTCTTAAGAGACCTAAAATTTTCAAAAGATCGGAAGGCTCGAGAATCCCGTTTCTCCTGATATAGCCAACAATCTCTTTAAAATCATAAAGCCCAAATATATCAATGTTGCCATTTCTAGCAATAACCTTGGCCATGGCCCCTGTTTTTTCCAGTTCATCTTCCAAATAACCTACGTCTGTAGATGGCTTTAGGTCTAAGATTTGTTTTTTGACCAGGCTCGAGCGTGCCATTTTTGAAAGCTTTTCTAATATTTTATTGTATTCTAAAACTTCTAGGCTTTTTGCCTGCATTAAATAACTCCTCTTTCGTAATTTAGCTTATCTTTATAAGATTTTTTTTGATAAATCCTTAGGTCCTCATCAGAAAAAACCGAAACTAACCTTGAAACATTCTCATTAAACAGCTTTTCATCAAAGCCAGCTGGATTTGCCGGGTAAATTTTTGTTAAGGAATTTCTTCTAACAAGTTTCATCCTATCTCCATTTACAGATACGAATTCACTTTCCCTAAATTTACAAGTTTCACATCCCTTTAGCCCACAATTTTTGATGGTTGAAAAAGGACAATGGACCATATTCATTAGTTCAATCCTTCCGAAACTTAGGGCTTCAACTTCGTATCTATCCGAATTTTCATTTATATTTTCAAGCGTATTTTCAACTGAAGACTCGATTTTTTCTGCAAAGGTAGCGTAAAAGTCAAAGGTATAGGAATTCATTACATTTAAGTACCTACCAATCCTGATTTCTATGCCAGCATTTTTAAAATCATCTATAAAGTCTAAGTCCCTATAATTATTAAAAATCACTCCCTTAATTTCATTTAGCTTCACATAGGCAATCAAGTCCTTAATTTCATAATCCATATGACTATCAAGGTTTAAATACAAATCGAACCCCCTATATTTTATGTCGTAGTCTTTTATGTAGACCTTATCAAAACCTCGAAGAAGGTCCGGATTGATATTATTAGTCATAAGTTCAATATTTTTCTCCGAACTTTTTGCGCTTGGGTCAGCAAGCTTTGGTTTAACGATCTTTACAGGTTTTCTTTTGTATTTACCAGCAATTTTTTCTTTCAATAGGTTAATAGCATCTCGCCTTAATTTGTTTATAGTTTTTTTGCTTAGGAAAATCCCCTCATCAATTTTTATTTCAATGTCAACTGGCTTAAAAATTTCATCTTTAAACCTATCAAGATTATCCCTAATGCTAAGCTCATCAAGTGAAACCTTTAAAGCAGGCTCTATTGGATTTTCGTCATAAACTGAGGCTTCTATATCTTTGTAGGTTATTTTTAGCCTTGGCTTTTGCCAAATTCTTCCCTCAAAGTAAAGGTTAACTGGTAAAGATTTATAAGAAGCTAGACCATTTTCCAAATCATCTTTGATATTTTCTGCGTTTAGCATGAGGATTTGAGAATTTATTTTTGCGTCCCTATACTTATCTAAAAAAATTAACTCACCTTTTTTGAAATCTTTAGTCAAAGTTAAAGGCAACTTCTTGCACCTGTCTGTTATAACTTCAAGATTATCTCCCTTGTGAAGGTCAGAATTGGCTCTAAAGGCTTTTTTGTTGTCAATTAAATCAACAATCCCAACAGTCCTATGTTTAGTATCGCCTTCTTTTATGATATAGTCTCTTTTTTGACCGAAAATGAAACCCTTAGTATAGCCCCTATTTGAAATATCTCTGAGTTTTTCTCTGTCATAAAAATTAGCATTCACTTTTTTCTTATAGGCTACAACTGAGTTATAAACATATTCGGCACTCTTCATCCTGCCTTCTATTTTTAGGCAGTCAATACCGAGATTAATAAGCTCGTCAAGATTATCGATGACATTTAAGTCCTTCATATTTAGGTAATAATCATCACCATAAATTTTCCCATCATTAATCAATTGATATTTTTGCCTACAAGGTCCAGCACACCTGCCCCTATTGGCAGACCTTCCACCGAAATAGGAACTCATCAAACATTCCCCAGAATAAGAAACGCAAAGTGACCCATGGACAAAAACTTCCTTTTCACAAGGAAGTTTGGCTATTTTTCTTATTTCTTCTATTGGTGTCTCACGTGCGATGACAATTCTTTTAAAACCTAAGTCCATAAGAGCCTTAGCCCCATGATAATCTCTTACTGCCATCTGGGTGGAAGCGTGGAAGTCAAGGCCTGGCATTTGATCTTTAACTATGGAATAAAAGCCCATATCCTGGATTAAAATTCCATCAACTCCATACTGGTAAAGCCTTTCTATATAAGTAATAGCCTTATCTATTTCAGAATCTTTGATAAGGGTATTCATAGTTATAAAAACTTTCCTATCAAAATAATGGATATAAGCTATGACTTCCTCAATATTATCGAGGGTGAAATTTTCCGCATAGGCTCTAGCGCCGAAATCATCAAGGGCCAGATAAAAAGCATCTGCCCCTGCAGCGATTCCCGCATAAAGCATATCCATATTGCCCACTGGAGCTAGAATTTCAGGATTATTCATCAATTTTTCCCTTCAAAATTTCATTCTCCTTAGTTAGATCCATAACTTGTTTTTGGAGGGCCTTGATTTTTTCCCTTAGTTTATTGGCATCATTTTCTGCTTTTGAAAGATTTAAAATCTCTGCATCCTTTTCTTGGAGGAGAATTTTTAAATCCTTAAGCTCTGCCTTCTTATCTTCAAGGTCTTCTTTATAAGTCCCATACTCGCTTTTAAAAGTTTCTAACTCATTTTTTACAGCCGGATAAGCTTCTATAGCTTCTTTGTTTTCCTCGCAATATTCTTTGAAAGATTCCTTATCTTTAAAATATTCGTCAGCTATATTTAGGCTTGCCAAAATTAGCTGCCTATCAAAAGTGAGCTTATCAGATTTCACATCTTTAATCTTGCCGTCAACATAAGCTGCTATTTTTTCTATACTCTCTTTTGATTCTTTGCTAACAAGAGGATATTTCACACCGTCAATTTTAACTTCAAGTCTAATTTCGCTCACTTTTATCTCCTATCCACGTAATACTATGTTTTTCGCCTTTAATTCTTCAAGGATACTAGCTTCTACTCCCTTGATATCTTCTTCTTTTAGGGTCCTATCAGCTTTTCTATACCACACCCTATAAGAAAGTGATTTTTGATCGCAAGCTATGCCCTTACCTGTATAGATGTCAAATAATTCTATCTTATAAAGGAGGTCGCCAGCCTTTGCCTTTATGATTTCTTCAATCAAAGCTGATTCTAAATCCCTATCTGCCACAAAGGAATAATCACGTTCTATAGCAGGGAATTTCGGAATTTGCTTGTATTTTTTATCGGTAATTCTAAATTCTGCAATCTTGCTTAAATTAATTTCTAAGATGATTGCTCCCTTGTTTATATTATACTCTTCACGAACTTCATAAGAAATCTCACCTATCACACCGATTTTTTCGCCAGCAAAATGGATATCTGCGCACCTGCCTGCGTGGAAGGCGTATAGATTTTCATTAGCCTTATAAGAAAAACCAGTAAAACCTGTATTTCTCATTGCTTCTGTGAAGAAATCCTTCATATCATAGAAGGAATAATCGCCATAGAGTCCCATGGTTAGGGTGAGATTTTCTTTTGGAAGCTGGTCTGTTGTTTTCTCGAAAGTCCTGTCTAGTTCGAAAAATCTCATGTCTTTTTGACCGTACTTGATATTTTTTGCTATAACATCAAGCATATTAGCAATTTGAGTTGTCCTCATTACAGAGAAATCTTCGCCAAGTGGATTTATCAAACTGATATAGTCCCTAAGTTTCGAATCTTTAGCAATGCCAAGCCTGTCATATTCTCTTGGTGAGATGAAAGAGTAGGTGGCAAGTTCAGAGAATTTTTGGCCAACAAGTTTAGCCTTAAGATCATCTTTTAGAAGTCTTAATGGAGATCTTTCGCCCTTCTTAAGTGAAGATACAAGTGGCTTTGATTCGATCTTACCCATACCGTAAAGCCTTACCACTTCTTCTATTAGGTCTGCTTCTATCCCTATGTCATTTCTAAAATATGGGGCCTTTACCTCAAGAGTATCTTCGTCTATATCCTTAACTTCAAATTCCAAAAGCTCTAGGTTTCTGATTGCTTCTTCCTTGGTAAAATCTACACCTGTTAGCATATTAAGTCTTGATATTCTAAGCTTAACGATAGGATTATTGGTTTCTTTTTGGCCCTCATCATAAGAGTTTCCTACAATTTCGCCAATCTTTAGATCTTCTATGAGTTTCATAACCCTTTTTGAAGCAACATCTGCCATTTCAATAGCAACACCCTTTTCAAATCTTGAGCTTGCTTCACTTCTTAGGTTTAATTTCTTAGAAGTATCTCTAATATTATCAGCATCAAAACTTGCAGCTTCTAGGAGGATATTTGTAGTTTCATCTGTTATTTCAGAATCAAAACCTCCCATTATACCTGCTATACCAATAGCTTCCTTGCCATCAGCTATAACTAGCATTGAAGGAGTAAGTTTTCTTTCTGTGTCATCAAGGGTCTTGATAACTTCGCCCTCTTTTGCATCTCTAACTATAATTTTTTTATCAGCTAGCTTGTCAAGATCATAGGCATGAAGTGGTTGACCAGTTTCAAGCATTACAAAATTTGTTATATCTACTATATTATTTATAGGTCTAATTCCTGCAAGCATTAGGCAATTTTGTAGCCATTGAGGAGATTTACCTATCTTTACATTTTTTACAACCCTAGCTGTATATCTTAGGCAAGAATCACTTTCTATACTAATTCCATTTGCATAAGCTTTTATATCTTCGCCGTTATCCTTATAAGCTAGGCTAGGATAGGTGATTTTTTCGCCAAAACTTGCAGCTGTTTCTCTTGCCATACCCATGATAGATAGGCAGTCAGACCTGTTTGGAGTAATTTCGTATTCTATAACAGGCGTATTTGAAAAAAGAACTTCAGAAGCTAGTGTACCTGGTTTGAATTCTCCGGCTAGGACAATTACTCCTTCTCTTAATTCTTTAGGAATTACAGAATCATCATAACCAAGCTCGCTATAAGCAGTGAGCATACCTTGAGATATAATACCAAAAAAGTCGTGGTCTTCGATTACCATCCCATTATCTAGCTTGGTGCCAGATGTGATTACTGGTAGGTAATCTCCCTCTTTGGTATTTTTTGCATTAGTTATGATTGTAATTGGTGCATCTTTTCCCACGTCAATTGTTAAAACCCTTAGCCTATCAGCATCTGGATGGTCAACTTGTTTTAGAACATGGCCTACAACTATGCCCTCTAAGCCGGAAGTATGAATTTCAACTTCTTCTACGTGAGATCCAGTTTCAGAAAGCCTATCTGTGATAGTTTTTAAATCTTTATCTATATCTATATATTCTTTTTGCCAAATTAAAGGTACTAACATACTTCCTCCTAAAACTGTTCTATAAATCTCTTGTCATTATCGTAAAGTAGTCTGATGTCATCAAGGCCATATTTAACCATAGCAATCCTGTCAACTCCAAGACCAAAGGCAAAACCTGTGTACTTTTCGCTATCAATTCCACAAGCTTCAAGGACATTAGGATGAACCATACCACCACCTAATAATTCCATAGACCAGCCAGTATTACCACAAGCTGGGCAACCTTCTCCCATACATACTGGGCAAGTTACATCCACTTCTAGGGATGGCTCGGTAAATGGGAAGTGGTGAGGTCTATATCTTAAGCTCATCTTATCGCCAAACATTTCTTTAATAAAGGTCTCAAGGGTAGCTTTTAGATTTGCCATTGACACATTTTCATCCACAACTAAGCACTCTAATTGGTGGAACATTGGTGAATGGGTTGAGTCAACTTCATCATTTCTAAAAACTCTTCCGGCAGATACCATCTTAATCGGAAGTTTGCCTTCATTCATCACCCTAATTTGCATACTAGAAGTGTGAGGTCTTAATAAAACTTCATCGTTGATATAGAAAGTGTCAGATGTAGACCTAGCTGGGTGGTTTTTGGGACTGTTTAGGTCATCAAAAACATATTTAACTGTGTCAACTTCTGGGCCTGCAACAACGTCAAAGCCCATATTTTGGAAAATTGTTTCAAGCTCTTCCATAGTTTGGTTGATAACAGCAAGATGACCTGAATCATACTTGTCAAAATGAGCTGTCACGTCTATTTTTTCTTCTTTTATCTTTTCTTTTAGAAGTTCTTTTTTAATATTTTCGTTTTTATCTGCAAGAAGGCTTTCGATTTCCTTGCTAGTTTGGTTTATTAGTTTTCCTGCGCTAGGTTTTTCTTCATTAGGTAAGTTAGCTATTGACTTTTTAAGGTCGGTTATAGTTCCCTTTTTACCTAAAAATTTTATCCTAAGATCTTCTAGGACCTCTAAGCTATTTGCTTTTTCGATTTCACTCTTAGCTGTTTCTAGGGCCAGTTTTAAATTCTCTTCCATTTTTCCTCCAAATAAAAAAATCCGTCCTCTACAAAGGACAGATATAGCTCTGCGGTACCACCTTAATTGATTTATAAATAAATCCGCTCATTACTTTAACGAAAAGTTTACGTATCGACTACTTCATTCATCTCAAAGTTCATCGGTGAATAACCCTAATCGTGACTTAAAAGGCTCTCAACATCCCTTTCTTGCTGTATAAGAATAATTAAAGTCTTTCCGAATCATCACATAAGTCTATTCATAATTATGCTCGCAGCTATGGCTGCATTTAAAGATTCGATTTCGCCTTCCATAGGAATTTTTATAAAGTCATCAGTGATTTTTCTCATTTCCTGACTAAGGCCATTTGCCTCATTTCCTATAGCGATAATTATTTTAGAATCTTTCTTATAATTTCTAATATCTAGCCCATCCATATCAGCTGATAGGATTCTGTAGCAAGATTTTAGCTTTTTTATATCATCATAGGTCTTATTTAAAATATTTAGCCTAAAGATTGATCCCATAGATGCCCTGAGAGTTTTCTCATTGTAGACATCGGCTGTCCCCGGCATTAAAATCACATCTTTGAAACCAAAAGCTTCTGCTGAGCGAATCATAGTGCCAAGATTTCCTGGGTCATTTATCCCGTCCAAGAGCAAAATCTTAGCTGACGAAATATCCACAGAATCTTTCTTCTTTATGACAGCCCCAATCCCATCAGGGCTTGTCATTGATGATATTTTGGTAAAAAGGCTTTCGCAAAAGATTAAAGTCTTATGACTTGTTTCATAACTAACGCCTTCTTTTAAAAAAATAAAATCCACCTTAGCAGATGAAGCTATTGCCTCATCCACTAATTTTTTAGATTCTATTATAAATGAATTTTCTTTATCTCGATACTTTTTCATTTTAAGCTTGTTTAAGAACTTAAAATTTTGATTTGATACCGATTCTATTATCATTAAGCTTCTTTTTTAGCTGCTTCTACTAATTTTGCAAATTCTTCTGGGCTATTTACCGCAAGTTCAGCTAACATCTTTCTATTGATATCGATGTTTGCTTTTTTAAGACCACCCATAAGTTTTGAGTAGCTTGTACCATTAAGTCTTGCTGCTGCATTGATTCTTGCAATCCAAAGTTTTCTAAAGTCTCTTTTTCTATGTTTTCTACCAATATAAGCATAAGATAGAGATTTCATTACAGCTTGGTTAGCTGTTCTAAATAGAAGGCTTTTGGAACCGTAATAACCCTTTGCTTGTTTTAATACTTTTTTATGTCTTTTTTTTGCGTTAACTGCTCTTTTAATTCTTGCCATCTATATCCTCCTATGCGCCAATTAGTTTCTTAACGTTTTTGTATACAGTTTGTGAAACTTCTGCTGGTTTTCTTAATCTTCTTTTTCTGTTTGGTGATTTTTTAGCTGTTAAGTGTCCCTTGTAAGCTTTTCTTCTCATGATTTTGCCAGAGCCTGTTACTTTGAATCTCTTAGCAGCTGCTCTTTTAGTTTTAATCTTATTTTTTGCCATCTTATTCTCCTTTTTCATCATTTGGTTCTAGAAACATAACAAGAGATCTGCCTTCCATCTTAGGCTTTTTTTCAATCTTGCCACAGCCATCTAGCATACCGTTGAACTTATCCATCAATTCGTAGCCAGGTTCTTTTCTACCAAGTTCCCTACCACGGAATCTTATAGATACTTTGACTTTATCCCCGTTGTTTAAGAATTTTTTAGTTTGATTTGCCTTGGTTTGTAAGTCATTATCTTCGATATTTAAAGAAAATCTTGTCTCTTTTAATTGAGCATTCTTTTGTTTTTTCTTATTCTCTTTTTCCTTTTTCTCTTGATCATATTTGAACTTACCATAGTCCATTATCCTTGTTACAGGTGGTTTTGCGTTTGGACTCATAAGTACCAGGTCAAGATTTCTATCATCAGCCATATCTTGGGCTTCTTTTAGAGAAGTGATACCAACTTGGTTACCTTGCTCATCTATTAGTCTTACCTGACTAGCTCTAATTTCATCGTTGATTCTTAAATCTTTTATAGTTATACCTCCAATGTATTGTATAAAAAAAGCGGGCACAAAGTACCCACAAATAATCTATCAAAATAAATCTTATTAACCTAAAAGCTTATGCCGGTAGGTGAGTTTGGGTACTTCTTTGTTGTTTACATGTATGATAATACTAGTTTATCCTAATTTTGTCAAATTATTTAAGCTATTTTTTATCAGATAAAAAATCCAATTAATCTAGGATAAAAAATCCAACGCCAACTAGACCAGGTCCAGTATTTGCTCCTAGAGTTGGTGATATCTGTCCTTCCCTGTAGATTTGAGCATTTTCTATAATATCTTTTAAGCTTTCCTTTAATTTTTCATGGCCTTCTTTGTAATCGCCCTCAGATATGAAAAAGTAATAGTCTTTTACTCCTTCAAGTTTTTTTCTTATTATCTTTTCTAATTGACTTAGGGTTTTCTTTTCTCCTCTGACGATTTTTTCTATAGCAAATCCACCTTCTGGTGGGACTGTTTTAATAATTGGCTTTACAGACAGAGCATCGCCAATCTTGCCAAAAGTCTTTGGTACCCTACCACCTTCTACTATGTATTTGAAAGTAGCAATTGTAAAAAATACCTTGGAATCTTCGATTTTTTCTTCGAGTTTTTTTGTTATCTCCTCAAAAGCAAAACCGTCATCTATTAATTTTTTAGCATAGGTTGCAAAAAATCCTTGGGCCAAGGTGAGATTTCCTGTATTGAAGGCGTAAACTTCAATCCCTTCAACTTCTGCAAGCTTGCAAGCATTATAGGTGCCAGAAAATTTACTTCCTATATTTATACAAATCACCCTATCATAACCATCATCTCTAATTTTTTCCAAAAGCTCATTGATGTCTCCTGGAGAAGGCATAGATGTCTTTGGTAATTTGTTATTAGTTTTTATCCATTCATAAAAATCTTCAGGACTTATGTCAATCCTATCTTTGAGGAACTTACCATCTAAGTTTACATATAGGGGCAAATAGTAAAACCCCTCTTTGCCTATGTAGTCAAGACTTAAATCGCTTCCTGAATCTACTAATATAGCTATCTTTTCCATAACATCTCCTTGTGATCATCTATCACTAATTGGGTATATAATTTTGTAAATAAGGATATTGACAAATAAGAAAGAACCTTATCATGGTGGTCAGAAAAATTGTAAGATATATTTATATTTAAGTTTTCATCACTTGTTAAAATATCAATTCTGGCTTGGTTAAATATCCTTTCGAAATTTTCGTAAACGTCTTGTAGACCAAAAGTTGACATTTCTATATCAATCCCCTTGGCCACATCTTCTATAGTAATCACCTGCTTAAAAATAGATATTACTATTAGCTGGGCTATGGCTGGTCTAAAATACTTTTTATTCTTAGGTTTCTCTATGTAGCCCAATTTGACATAATTATTTACCATAGAAGGGCTGATCACATTCTCATCTACAACATAAAGTGGCTTTAAAACATCTTTAAGATAGGTTAGTAACTCTTCCTTATAAATGCCTTCGTCAGGTAGCTTATCCCAGCTTGGTAAGCTTATATTTTCTAATTCATTAATTTTTCTTATCATATTCTTCCATATTATACCTTATCTAGTTAATAATACTAGATTAGTCATCACTATTTAATTCTATTTCAAGAGTCTCATTCGCCTTATCTATAGCCCTTATATCTGTGGCTTTCGACTTGTAATAATTTTTAAATTCCAGACTCTTTTCTTCCCTAGATCCAATCCTTGTAGGAAAGAAAATTTGACTATTGGCCACGTCTAAAATTTCTTCTAAGTAGGAAAGAGATTCTTTTGTCAAATCTGTTATCGGCAAGAAGATTATATCTGGATTTTCGATTTCTACCTCATCAAGCAAGTCTAGGTACCTATCACCATATATTTTATTAAAATCCATTGACCCACCATAAAAAATTAAAAGTGAGTCGATTTCTATAAAAAATCCTAACCTATCTCCATCTACAGAAAGAGTTCTTACTAGAAAATCATCAATCCCAAAATTAAGCCTTAAAAAATCATTTTCTCCCAAAAGATAAACATTCTCCTTCTTATAAAGATTTTTCAAATCTTTCATGCCGAGCTCATCCTTATTAAGATAGATAATATTATCTTGGTAGGCTAGGTTACTTACATTTTTATTTAAAATATAAGCTATAGACTTTAACTTGCTCAAATTTAAAATCTCTTCTGTATAAGAATTCCCTCCCTTATCCGTCGCAAAAAATATGATGTGTTTTGATTCCGGAATCTCAAGAAGTCCCTTAGCATAATCAAAAACCAAAAAATAATCCCCGTAAGAAAGGCTATAGCAGGAATCATAAATATAATTTACAAATACTTTCTCACTCATCGTCACTCCTTATAATTTAATATACCCAATATTACATTTTTTATTATTGTCGTATAATCTTTTTGAGGTGATTTTATGAAAAAAGAAATTAAAACAAATGCAATGAGATTTCTCGATACTTTAAATATAGAATATGAACACGTAGATTATGGTTTAGACCACGAATTTGTCTCTGCTGTAGACTTAGCTAATGAAGGACACACTGACATCCATACAATTTTTAAGACCCTTGCTACTGAATCCAAGGATGGCGATGTTTATATCCTCGTTATAAATGGTGAAGATGAAATAGATTTTAAAAAAGCAGCCAAGGCCATTGGAGTCAAGAGCCTATCAATGCTTGCCTTAAAGGATCTTAGAAAAACTGTTGGATATGAAAGAGGAGCCACAACTCCCCTTGCTCTAAAAAAAGATTTTCCAGTTTTTATCGACGAAAAAGCCAAAGATATGGATTATATCAAGGTATCTGCTGGCAAGGTTGGCCATAGCTTAAAGATTAAACCAGCCGACTTACAAAAAGCCACCAAGGCAACCTTTGCTGATCTGATAAAATGATTTTAACCAAGTTTGAAAAAGGCAAGAAAACTTCTTTTGAAATAAGCGATGGATATGATTTTAAAAAAATTTCTGAAAGCGAAAGTCAAATTGAGGATGTTTTTTCATTGAGCCTAACAAATGATGTTGATGATGAAAAGTTACGACTTTTAGTAATTCTCTCGCCAATTTTTATAGCAGCCTTTGATAATGGTTCCTATGAATTAGAGTTTCTCAAAAAAACCATAGAAAATTCAGCATATCCCTATGGGCTTTATCCAAATTTTTTCGAAAATTTTGATAAAATTCAATATTTGAAAGCCTATGAGGATGCAAATAAACAAATAGTTACTGAAGATATAAGACTTAGAGAAGATAACACCATTGATTTTTATTTTAATCCTATAAAGGATTCCTACCTTAAATCCCTAGTAGTTATGGTCGATTCTTTGATTGAAGATGATAAAAATAGGAAAACTCTTCTGAAATATTTTGCAAAAATGCGCAATGACATAGTTATAAATGGCAGGAGGTCAATTTTAGCAAACGGCATCCAAGCCTTTTACCTCAATAAATATGTGGTTGTCTGGGCTCTAGAACTTTTTGATTTTATAAAAGAAAATAAGGCTGACACGAGTAAATTTTTAGAACCTATTTATGATTTAACTAATAATTTAAAGACCCCAAGACTTGCCTAAAAATTAGAAAAGCCTTAAAGTGAAACCACTTTAAGGCTTATTTTTATATTCTCTTATTAGTATTTCTGCAAATACCTATTTCTTCCGCTGCCTTGATTAATTCATCCCTGTTGTCTGGATGGGCTAGACTTACAAGAGCTTCTGCTGCTTGCCAAGTTGTTAAACCCTTGAAGTTTACAATACCTTGCTCAGTTGCTATATAGTGGGTATTGCTTCTTACAGCTGTGGCTTGAGTACCTGGTGCGAAGGTTGGTACGATGTTAGAAATTCTCTTGCCTTCTTTATTTATCTTTGATGATGTAAGGGCAATTATTGACCTACCACCCTTTGACCTATAAGCTCCAAGAACGAAGTCTAAGGCTCCACCTGCTCCTGAAATATGTTTAGTTCCTACAGACTCAGCTGAGATTTGTCCCCAAAGGTCTACTTGTAAAACTGTGTTTATTGATACAAAGTTATCAAGAGATGCTATTACATCAATATCATTCACATAGTCAACAGGAGCTGCCATTAGTTCTTCGTTATCATCTATATAATCATAAAGTTCTTGACTACCTGCTGCAAAAGCGTAGGTTTGGCGACCAACATCTATATTTTTCTTGCGTCCTGTAATTCTACCTGCTAGAGCCATTTCCCTGAAGGCGTCTACATACATTTCTGAGTGAACACCGAGGTCTTTTAGGTCAGATTTTGCAATTTCTGAACCAATAGCATTTGGAAGTCCACCTATACCTATTTGAATAGTATCTCCATCACGGAGCATATCTACTACATAGTTTGCTGCCTTAAGTTCCTCTTCACCAAAAGAAGCTTTTGGAAGGGTAAGCATTGGATAATTTGTTGATTGGTAAACGTAGTCAACATCTTTAATGTTAATGAAATTTGAAAATCCTCCAAGGGCTCTTGGTACATTTTCGTTAATTTCAAGAATTACCTTGTCAGAATTTTGGAAAGATGCCATAGCGTGGCTTACAGATACACCAAAGTTGAAGTTTCCGTGTTTATCCATTGGACTAACTTGGAAAACTGAAACTGCTGCTTTTGGAGCATTTTCATTTATATATCTTGGTAGCTCACTGTATTTGATTGGAATAAAGAAAGCGCTGTGATCTTTTGAGTTGATTAACTTTCTTTCTATGCCTGATGAATGCCAAGAATGATAAGTAATGTGCTCTCCTGTTGGATCAGCTGAAGCTGTAGGTGAATTGTAAGCAAGGATTCCGCCCCTAACCTTTACGTCTTTTAATTCATTTACCCTATCGGCTAAGGCCTTATCAAAGTCAACCGGTGTTAGGGCACACCAACCCATTTCTACCCAGTCACCGTCCTTTACCATCGCTGCTGCTTCTTTTGCAGTAATCAATTTTTCTTCATACATTTTTTTGAAATCCATATATTCCCCTTTATAGTATCGTTTTCTTAATATATTTTATATATACCCATAATTACAAATTATTATCAATCTATTCTATGTATTTAGAATTTTTTTGCCAAATAGACAAAAAAGGCATGCAGATAAGAACTATCTGCATACCTTAAAATTTATCTTATCTTTCTACTATAACTGCAGTACCCATACCGCCACCTATACAAAGTGTTGCGATACCTTTTTTAGAGTCTCTCTTTTGCATTTCATAAAGAAGTGTAGTTAGGATTCTTGCACCTGATGCACCAACTGGGTGACCGATTGCAATAGCTCCACCATTTACGTTTACGATATCTGTATTTAATCCAAGTTCTTTGATTACTGAAAGAGCTTGAGCAGCGAATGCTTCGTTAGCTTCGATTAGGTCGATATCTTCTAGAGTTAGGTTTGCTTTTTCTAGAGCTTTTCTAACTGTTGGGATTGGACCAGTACCCATGATTTTTGGATCAACACCTTCTGTTGCGTAGCTTACGATTGTAGCAAGAGGTTTAACGCCAAGTTCTTTAGCTTTTTCTTCGCTCATTACTACTAGGCAAGCAGCACCATCATTGATACCAGAAGCGTTAGCAGCTGTAACTGTACCGTCTTTGATGAAAGCTGGTTTTAATCCAGAAATACTTTCTTTTGTAACGCCTTCTTTGATATACTCATCAGTATCAACAACTGTTACTTTTCCTTTTCTGCCTTTAACTTCCACTGGTACGATTTCGTCTTTAAATCTTCCTTCAGCTCTAGCTTTAGCAGCTTTTTGTTGGCTATCTGCAGCAAGTGCGTCTTGTTCTTCTCTTGTTAGGCCGAATTTTTCAGCTATATTTTCTGCAGTAACGCCCATGTGGTAGTTGTTGAATGCATCCCAAAGACCATCTTTGATCATTTCATCTACAACTTTTTTATCACCCATTCTAGCTCCCCATCTTTCATCTGTTAATAGGTATGGAGCGTTAGACATTGATTCTGTACCACCAGCTAAAACTACATCGCAGTCACCTGCAAGAATCATTTGAGCTGCTAGGGAAACTGATCTAAGACCTGAACCACAAACGATGTTTAGGGTCATTGCTGGTTTTTCAATTGGAATTCCAGCATCTAGAGCTATTTGTCTAGCTATATTTTGGCCGTTACCTGCTTGAAGTACACAACCAAGGATTGATTCATCTATATCTTCTGGTTTGATACCAGCTCTTTCGATTGCTGCTTTAGCAGCTACTGCACCTAATTCTCTTGCTGAAACTGTTTTGAATGCACCACCGTAAGCACCAACTGGTGTTCTTGCTGCACTTGCTATAACTACTTTTTTTGTCATAATTTCTCCTTTATGTTCTCTAAAATCTATTTATCTTATTTGCTATAATCGTAGAAGCCTTTGCCTGTTTTTCTACCAAGGTCTCCAGCTCTTACCATTTGTCTTAATAGTGGGCATGGTCTATATTTGCTATCACCAAATTCTGTATAAAGAACTTCCATGATTGCTAAGCATGTATCAAGACCTATAAGATCTCCTAGAGCAAGAGGTCCCATTGGGTGATTTGCACCAAGTTGCATACCCTTATCAATATCTTCAACGCTTGCAAGTCCGTCAGCAAGTACGCCAACAGCTTCGTTAATCATTGGGATAAGAAGTCTATTAACAACAAAGCCTGGGCCTTCTTTAACTTCGATAGGTTGTTTGCCAAGTTTTTCAGCAAGTTCAAAAATAGCTTTGTTTGTTTCATCAGATGTGTGAAGACCTCTGATAACTTCAACAAGTTTCATAACTGGAACTGGATTGAAGAAGTGCATACCAATTACATTTTCTGGTCTTTTTGTAACTGCAGCAATGTCTGTGATTGAAAGAGATGATGTGTTAGAAGCAAGGATTGCACCTTCTTTAACAACTTCGTCTAATTCTTTAAAAATTTCTTTTTTGAGTTTTGGATTTTCTGTTGCAGCTTCGATAACTACGTCACAATCAGCTAAATCTTTAACTTCTGTTGTGTAAGAAATATTTTTAAGAGCAGCTTCTTTAGCTTCTTCTGTCATTCTTTCTTTAGAAACTTGTTTAGCATAAGATTTTTCTATTCTAGCTTTTGCTTTTTCTAAGAATTCATCTTTGATATCTCTAACTACAACTTCATAACTTTTAGCAGCAGTTTCTACGATACCGCCACCCATGATTCCTGATCCGATTACACCTATTTTCATAATTTATCTCCTTTATTTATTTTTAAATTCAGCTTGACCTTTGTTTATGAAGGCTTGCATTCCAGATTTTTGATCTTCTGTTGAGAAGGTTAGGGCAAATAAGTTTTCTTCAACCTTAATTGCGCTATCTATATCTACTTGTCCACCAACATTTATAGCTTCTTTTGAAGCTCTAACTGCAACTGGTGCGTTGTTAGCGATTTTTTCTGCTAATTTTTGTACTGTTTCATCAAGCTTGTCAGCTTCTACGACTTCTTGAACTAAGCCAATTTCGTAAGCCTTGTCAGCTTTGATGTTTTTAGCTGTATAGATTAAATATTTTGCATATCCAGGACCAACAAGTCTTTGAAGTCTTTGGGTACCAGCAAAACCTGGAGTAATTCCAAGACCTACTTCTGGTTGACCAAATAAAGCCTTATCACTTGCTATTCTAAAATCACAGCTCATTGCGATTTCACATCCACCACCTAAGGCAAATCCGTTGATAGCAGCTATAACTGGAATTGGTAGGCTTTCAAGTTTTCTAAATACGTGAAGTCCCTTATAACCAAATTCTTTAGCTTCTACTGGTGTGAGAGTTGACATTTCTTTAATGTCTGCTCCTGCAACAAAGCTTCTTCCTTCACCTGTAAGTATTGCTACTCTAAGATCCTTGTTAGCTCTTACTTCATCAAGAAGTGTGTTTAATTCGTCTAATACTTCTGAGTTAAGTGCGTTTAAAGCCTCTGGTCTATTGATAGTAATCTTTGCAATGTGACCATTAACTTCATATTTTACAGTTTTGTAAGTCATCCATCCCCCTTAGAATAAATCGTTTACATAGTTTTTATTAGCATAAAGTCACAATTAACTTTATAACCAACATCCGTCTTATACTTCTATTATAACAGTTGATATTTTTTTGTCAATCTTTTTTGTATAAATTTTAACAATTTTCAAAAAACGATTTTCAATCAACTAATGGGCTTATTCCCCCACTATGTATAAAAGAAAAACCACTATTTATATAAATAGTGGTTTAATTTTTTATCTCAGCCTTTTCTTGCTTTAATCTTTTCTGTTAAAGCAGGAACAATTTCAAATAGGTCACCAACAATACCATAGTCAGCTACATCGAAAATAGGTGCATCTGGGTCCTTGTTGATAGCAATAATTGTATCTGATGCGTTAATACCAGCTATATGTTGGATAGCTCCAGAAATACCTACTGCTATATATACCTTTGGTGCAACAGTTTTACCTGATTGACCAACTTGGTGAGAGTGAGAAATCCATCCAGAATCTACTAATGGACGAGATGAACCTACAGTTGCTCCTAAGGCTTCAGCTAAGTCTTCTACTAGCTTTAAGTTACTTGGATCTCCAAGTCCACGTCCACCTGATACGATAAATTCTGCACCAACTAAATCAACATCATCACCTTCATCTCTTGCGATAAAGTCAATAATCTTGGTTCTGATATCACCAGTATATTCAATATTGTCTTCGATTTCTTCTATATTATCTTTTCTACCAAAAGCTTCTTTAGGGAATACACCTGGACGTACAGTACCCATTTGTGGTCTTGAATCTGGGCATAGAATTTGTGCCATTAAGTTACCACCAAAGGCAGGTCTTGTCCATTGAACATTTCCTGTTTCAGCATCAACATCAAGTTCTGTACAGTCAGCTGTTAGACCTGTGTGAAGTCTTGAAGATACTCTTGGTCCTAAGTCTCTACCTTGGTTAGTAGCACCGATTAGGATAGTATTTGGGTTGTGTTTTTCAACAAGCTTGCATACTGCATTTGCATATACATCAGTGTTATATTCTTTATAAATATCGCCTTCGCAAGTGATGATTGCATCAACACCGTGGTCTTTTACCTCTTCTTTAGCTTTTGATACTTCTTTTCCGATTATTACAGCAACTAAATTTCCACCAAGAACATCAGCCATTCTTCTGCCTGGATTTAATAATTCTAGGCCTACATTAACTGCTGATCCATCTTCTTTAGTTTCAACTAATACCCATAGGTTTTTATTTTCTGACATAGTCCCTCCTTAAATAAGCTTCTTATCAACTAAAGCTGCTATAAGCTTATCTGCCGCTTCGCCAGCTTCCATATTTTCAAATATTTCGCCAACTTTTTCAACTGTTGGAGTATAAGATTTATTAACTCTTGTTGGTGAACCTTTTAGACCTATAGCTGTTTCATCTATGCTATCTTTAAGTTCTTCAAAAGTAATTTGTCCAATAGAAGCTTTTTTAGCTTTTAATTTATTTTTGATTTTTGGATATCTTAATTCTTCATCGCCATATTTTGTAAATGTTACTAGGGCTGGAAGAACAGATTGGATAACTTGAGCTCCACCTTCAACTTCTTTAAGAACTTTAAGTCCTTCTTCATTTAACTCTGCTGTATAAGCATAAGTTACTTGTGGAAGTCCTAAGTGTTCAGCAAGTTCTGGTCCTACTTGTGCTGTATCACCGTCGATAGCTTGTAGGCCACAGAATACCATGTCAGGATTTCCTTCAGTTTCAGCTACTTTTTTGATAGCTTCTGATAGGATATAAGATGTTGCTAGAGTATCTGAACCACCAAATTTTTTGTCAGTTACAAGGTAAGCATTGTCAGCACCAACTGCTAGACAATCTCTTAGCATTTGATCTGCTTGTGGAGGTCCCATTGAGATTACTGTAATCTTAACTTCTGGGTCTTTATCTTTGATTCTTAGAGCTTGCTCTAAAGCGAAAGCATCGTAAGTATTTAGGATACTTGGAACGCCCTTTCTAATAAGTGTGTTTGTAACCGGATCAATTTTGATTTCATTTGTATCCGGAACTTGTTTAGCACATACGAATATATTCATATATATCTCCCTTCGATATTATCTTAAAAGTGAACCGCCAACTACCATTAACATAACCTCTGAAGTACCTTCGTAGATTTCTGTTATTTTAGCGTCTCTCATCATTCTTTCAACTTCATATTCTTTTGAATAGCCGTAGCCACCAAATAATTGAACAGCCTTTGTAGTAACATCCATAGCTACTCTTGCTGCCTTAAGTTTAGCTTCTGCTGCTGCAACTGTGTAGCTTTCGCCAGCATCTTTTAGTGTTGCTGCTTTATAAACTAAGTGACGAGCAGATTCTATATCTATAGCCATTTCAGCTAATTTGAATTGTGTATTTTGGAATTTAGCAATTGGTCTACCAAATTGTTGACGTTCTTTAACGTATTTGATTGCTTTGTTTAATGCACCTTCAGCTATACCAAGTGCTTGAGCAGCTATACCAATTCTACCACCGTCAAGTGTTTGCATAGCATATTTAAAGCCCTTACCTTCTTCGCCTAATAGGTTAGCTGCAGGTATTCTACAATCTTGGAATACTAATTCCATTGTTGAAGAAGCTTTGATACCCATCTTGTCTTCTTTTGCACCAAAGTTAAAGCCAGGAGTTCCTTTTTCTACGATGAATGCAGAAATTCCTTTTGTACCTTGAGATTTATCTGTCATTGCAAATACTACATAAGTATCAGCATGACCTGCGTTTGTGATAAAGATTTTTGAACCGTTAAGAACATATTCATCACCATCTTTAACAGCTACAGTTTTTTGACCTGAAGCATCTGTACCAGCATCTGGTTCTGTTAGAGCAAAGGCACCAAGTTTTTCACCTGAAGCAAGTGGTGTAAGGAATTTTTCTTTTTGTTCTTCATTACCAAATTTATTAATGCAGTCAGCGCATAGAGATGTGTGAGCAGAAACAATAACACCTGTAGATGCGCATGCTTTAGAAAGCTCTTCTACACATAAAATATATGTAAGTGTATCTAGACCGATTCCACCGTATTCTTCATCAAATGGAATACCAAAGAAGCCTAGCTCTTGCATTTTGGCTACATTTTCTTCTGGGAATCTGTGATTTTCGTCAATTTCGATAGCTATAGGAGCTACTTCTTTTTCAGCGAAATCTCTAAACATTTTTTGCATTTCTAATTGTTCTTCAGTTAATTTATACATTTTCTCTCCTTATAATTTTGACTTTGGATACATTATCCTAACAATTATTATCCTACTGTTATTATCTTAACAATCAATTGCTCAATTGTCAAATAAAAATCAAAGTCTTTTTTGAAATGACCTTGCAGCTACTATTTCAGAAGATAATTTCTTTATTTCAAGAATGTAATTAATACTAAAAATCAATATTTAATATTAATATTACTAAACAAAAATCTCTTCTCCTACTAGCATTCAACGTGATTATACCTTAAAAAAAGACCTTGTTCAATCGTTTTCTTATAATTTCACATAATTAAGTTTATTGCCAATAATCATTATTTTTGCACTTTGTTAATTTATTTGTTATAATCTAATTACAAGTAAATGAAAATGTTATTTTATAGGAGGTAATATGACAGTTTACAACAAAGTTAATGATGAATTCATTAGCAAGCTTAGTGAGAGTGTAGAGGGAAAAGTTTTTACAGCAGACCAAATTAACGAAGACTTTTCTCATGATGAGATGCCAATTTATGGTTCTTACCAACCAGATGTTCTAGTTGCAGCTAAATCTACAGAAGATGTTTCAAAAATTCTGAAACTATGTAATGAGTACAAGATTCCAGTTCTTGCTCGTGGTGCTGGTTCTGGCCTTGTAGGTTCTGGCGTTGCTATAAACGGTGGAGTTATGATCGATATGCAAGGAATGAACAAAATTCTTGAATACGATCTTGATAACCTAGTTGTTAGAGTTCAACCTGGCGTTTACTTACACGACCTTGCTGAGGATTGCCTAACTAAAGGATATATGTATCCACCTGATCCAGGTGAAAAATTTGCTACCCTTGGTGGTAACGTGTCAACAAACGCAGGCGGTATGAGAGCTGTTAAATACGGTACAACAAGAGATTACGTAAGGGCTATGGAAGTTGTTCTTCCAACAGGTGAAATCACAAGATTTGGTGCTGTTGTTTCTAAAACATCAACAGGTTATTCCCTAAAAGACCTTATGGTAGGTTCTGAAGGAACCCTTGGTATCATCACAGAATTAACTCTTAAGATAGTTCCTCAAGCAAAACATACTATCTCTCTTATAGTTCCTTTTGAATCATTAGATGAATGTATTGCTACAGTTCCAGTATTATTCAGAGCTAACCTAAAACCACAAGCTATCGAATTTATGGAAAGAAAGATAATTCTTGCTTCTGAAAAATACATCGGTAAGGAAACTTTCCCTAAGAATATAGAAGGTACAGACGTTAATGCTTACCTACTAATCACCTTTGATGGCGATAATGAAGATGAAATTGACGTTCTTATGGAACAAGCAGCTGAATTATTAGTTGAAAACGGAGCAATAGATGTACTTGTTGCTGATACACCAAGTGCAATCAAAGATGCTTGGGCAGCAAGAAGCTCCTTCCTTGAGGCTATCAACAGCCAATACAAACTCATCGACGAATGTGACGTAGTTGTTCCAATCAACAAAATCGCACCATTCATTAACTTTGTAAATGAAATCGGCGAAAAATATGACTTTGACGTTCAATCTTTCGGTCACGCTGGTGATGGTAACCTTCATATTTACACAGTATCAAACGACGAAGATAAACTTGATGAATTTAACAAACAAGTTCATGAATTCATGGAAGAAATCTATGCTAAGGCTTATGAATTTGGTGGACAATTATCAGGTGAACACGGTGTAGGTCACGGTAAACTTAAATACCTAAAAGAATACGAAGGCCAACTAAATACAGACCTAATGAGAGGCATAAAGAAAGTATTCGATCCAAACATGATCCTAAACCCAGGAAAAGTTGTTTCTGCTGAATAAAAAAACTATTTAAAATTATAAACAAAACAAAAGAGCTTAAGTCCTAGGACCTAAGCTCTTTTAATTTCCTTAAAGATTTGCAAAATCTACGAGTTCTTGCTCACCAGTTTGCATATTTCTAATAGTTATTTTTCCTTCTTCCCTCTCACTTTGACCTATGATATAGGCATATTTCACGCCAACCTTGTCAGCATAGGAGAATTTCTTTTTAAGTTTACCTCCTTCAAGGTAAATATCAGCCCTCTTGCCTTCTTCGTGGAGCTTATTTAAAATATCTATAGCGTAGAAATTTTCTTCATCACTCATTGGGATGATTAAAATATCTGTAAGTCTTGATTCATTAGTATTAACAAGGCCAATTTCTTTAAGTTGGTAAAATAAACGGGTAAGGCCTATTGACATACCAACACCTGGTAGGGCTTGCTTAGAGAAATTTTCTGCAAGTTTTTCATACCTACCACCCGAAGAAACAGATCCAATATTTTCATAGCCATTAACAAAAGTTTCGTAGACAGTACCTGTATAATAATCAAGACCCCTAGTAATTGATGGGTCTATTTTTATATTCTTATCTGGAATACCAAGGTGGATCATGTAGGAATAGACAGTTTTTAATTCGCAAAGACCCTCCCTATATAAGTTATTATCCACAAAATCATCTAAACTCGCCAAAAGCTCTTCATTTTTAAGGTCTGATGCGATAAAGGCTAAAATTTTATCAGCTTTTTGGTTATCAACCAATTCCAAAAGCTCATTTTTTGTATTTTCCATCCCTATCTTATCTTTTTTATCAATAAGTCTAAGAACATCAGTGGTATCGGTGATATCCAAGGCATTTAAAAATCCATTTAAAAGCTTTCTATTATTAATCTTGAAAGTGACATCTGGTGTATCAAGCTTATTAAAAATTTCATAAATAACTCTTGGTGGGATAGCATCGTTGGCTATAGCGAGGCTATTGTGGCCAATAATATCTATGTCGCACTGGTAAAATTCTCTGTAGCGGCCTTTTTGATTTCTCTCACCCCTATATACTTTAGCTATGTGATAACGTTTGAAGGGGAAATTTAGGTCTGCAAAGTGCTCAGCTACATACCTAGCGAGTGGAACTGTTAGGTCAAATCTCAAACTCATATCACGAGTCTCTGATGCTATTTCATAGATTTGTTTTTCAGTTTCTCCCCCACCCTTAGCAAAAAGTATTTCATTTTTTTCTATGACTGGGGTATCAATTGGCAAAAATTGAAATTTTTTAAAAGTTTCTTCTATAATATTTTTCATCCTATCAAAAGCCAACTGGTCTTCTGGCAAAAGTTCCATAACACCAGCAATGGTTGATGGTTTTACAATCTTCATATCTTGCTCCTATATCTTATTAGTTAGCTACATTATACGATATTTTAGCCAATAAAAAAGCCCCCATCTGGCAAGCTATATTTCAATAACAGAACCAAGGTCTACTAAAGCTGTTTTTGGATAAGTTATTTCAATATTTTCCCTTTGACAGATGTCTTTTATTTTTTGATAAGCCTTATGCTCGCTTATATCTCCAGTGAAAATTAATTTATTACCTACTAAACCACAAGTGCCACCCAAAAATCCCTTGTCAAAGCCGTCTAGGTAGACATAATCTTCATCTACAAGCTCTATTGCTACCTTATCCTTAAGGACCTTATAAATTCCAAAATCACTTGTGATTAAAAAATTTTTAAGTGGTATTATAGAACACCTACTATAGCCTTGGTTAACTTTCAAAAATGAAATCTTCTTAGCCCTAAAAAAATTTTCTATATTTTTTTCTGTAAAATCATTGTGGATATAAAAATCCTTAAAGCCAACCACATTATAAAGGGAATCTTTCGGATAATTCTGGCCTACCCTTGCTCCCCTTATTAGTTTATAACCAGGCAATTTCTCCTCATAATAAGAAAATACACCCTCATCTATAACAATAGTATTATTATCAAGTTTAAACAAAGATAAGTCCGGATGATCACATATCCTAGGGTCTAAATTTGGATTTGCTATTGTTTGTATAAATGAATAGTCATTAGCTCTTAGAAAATTTTTAAACTCTTCGCTTGCCTTGTAGGAAATAACTAACATAAATATCCTCCCAATAAAAAAATCCCCGGCTGGGGATGAATTTGGAGGCGCCACCCAGATTTGAACTGGGGGTAAAGGTGTTGCAGACCTCTGCCTTACCACTTGGCTATGGCGCCTTAATAAAAAATGGAGCGGATGACGAGATTCGAACTCGCGACCCTCGCCTTGGCAAGGCGATGCTCTACCACTGAGCCACATCCGCATAAGTTTATTATAACATTTTTTTAATTTTTGTAAAGATAAAATTTATGTTTTTTAATTTTTTTATAAGCTAGGAAGCTCTTTACCCTTAAGCTTACTTTTATATTATAAGCGAGAAGACCAAACTTGTCAAGTTTTCTTTAAGCTAAACATAGAAAAACCTACCCTTTATTTTTGACAATTATTAGCAAAGATTAAATTTTCAAAACCTAAAAGCAAGGTCAAATCCTAGTGGACCTGCCTTGCCTTTTTCAATTCATTTAATTCTTCTTTTATCAAGAAAATAGATATGACCATTGTTAGGAAGTCTGAGCCAATTAAAACATACCATATCATTTCTTTTGGCATAAAAATTGTAACAAGGTAAGCAAAAATAGTTACAAACAAGTAGCCCCTAAGGATGGTGATTATAAAATCAAACCTTGGTTTGCCAACAGATGTGAGATAACCACCATTTGTAATATTAAAGCCTAGGATTAAAAAACTAATAGCAAAAATCCTGAGCGACTTTGATGCAAAGATCATGAAATCAGCTGAAACATCAGTCAAAAATATATTTATAAAAAATTCCGGCCAAAATTCTATGGCGCCCACCATCAGTAAGGATAGGACGGCAACAGACCTTAGCATATATTTTCTAATTATCGGTATCTTATCGTATTCTTTTGCCCCATAATAAAAACCCAAAAGTGGTTGGCTTGACTGGTTTATGGCAAGCATAGTGTTTACTACAAAAGTCATGACATAGGCAATTACAGAAAAGGCTGCAAGCCCCACTTCTCCGTAGAGTCTTCCAATAGCAAGGTTAAAAACCAAAATACAAAAGCCTGTCGAAAGCTCTGATAAAGATGCAGGAAAGCCGTAGGAAAAAATTTCCTTAAACATAAAGGCCTTGACCCTAAATTTTCTAAATTTCAAATATGACTTTGGCGATAAAAAATAAATCAAATAGCCAATGGTAGGTATAGTCTGGGCCAAACCTGTCGCCACAGCCGCTCCCCACAATCCCCAATGAAATTTAAAAATAAAAATATAGTCAAGAACTACATTTGTAAGAGCAGACATCAGCATAAGAATAGTCGTAAGGGATGGCCTCCCATCTGCCTTTACCATAATTTCAAACACATAGGAAGTAAGGTAAAAAGGCAAAAAGAAAATTATAATAGAGAGGTATTCCTTTACCATTTCTACCATGTGCCCCTCTGCGCCCAAAAATCTTACAAGGGGATTTATAAAAATAAAACCTACAAGCGAAAGACCCAGGGCAAAGATTACTGAAATAGCAACGCCTAAACTAAAAAATTCATCGGCACCTTCCTTGTTTTGCCTACCCTTTTCGTGGGCAATGAGGTTTAAAGACCCAATCGAAATTAAAATTGCAAAGGCAAAGGAAAGGGTCACAAAGGGCATAGAAATATTTACAGCTGCCAAGCCCTCGCTGCCAACGCCCCTCCCAACAAAAATACCATCCACCATGGTGTAGGTTGAAAACAAGGTCATGGTCGTGATGGTCGGGATTAAATATTTTAAATAACTCTTTAATAACGATTTTTCTTTCATTAACACTCCTTAAGATACATATAATATAACTCTAAGCCCCTATTTGGTCAAGAAAATACTTAAAAATAAACATTATAATAAAAAATCGACTCAAGAGAGTCGAAATTTTATGATATTATTTTATAGTATTGCCTGCTACTTAATTTGTAATAAATGAGATACAAAAGGGCAAACATTACAAATCCTATTATAAAGGAAGTTATCTTTATAGATTCATTTACGCATCCTAACATGACAAAGATTTTTGAAATCATCTTAAAGGCAAAGCCTACATGGATGCCTGCAACTATCAAAGGTAGGAAGAAAAATACCAGAACTTGCTTGTCTATAGTTTTTTTGATTTTTCCTTCTCCAATTCCTAATTTCCTTAGACTTTGGTATTTATTTCTATCGGCAAAACCCTCTTGGATTTGCTTATAATAAATTATCAATCCTGTTGCAACCATAAAAATTAAGCCAAGAAAGATTCCTACGAAAAATATTGCACCGTATAGTTTGTAGCCTTCTAAGACACAATAATCATGAAAGCCTATGCCAAATTCATTTTGGACATCCTTAGTTTTCTCCCTAAAAATCGCCATATCCTCATCGTTCAAATCGAAATTATATACATGAACTATTTTATTATCATCTATACTTAGGTTTTTATCCAATTTTTTAACTATTAGATAATAAAAATCAAACATGTAGGACAATAACGAATTCTTTCCAGAATTTTTATATGGATAGTCTTTAATATCTGCCTTTTTCTTTAATTTTTTGCCGTTAAGTTCAAGGTCTGAAATATCAGCCAACTTAGGATTTTTATAAAGCAAAAACTCCCCATCTTTTAAATCCAAAGCTTCTGGTATTGATCCATCATTGACTTCCACAAGTATTCCCATAGCCTTATCGTCAAGAGAGTTTGCATTGTCAAAGACATAAGATTCTTTGCTTGTATTAAAATTTTTGCCATCTTTTTCAAAGGCAAAGACCGCCTTGTAATCTTGAATATTTTTTGCCTCTAAATCATTTTCTTTGATAATTTTTTTAACCTGGTCTATTGAATATTCATCAACAGAAGCAAGGCCCACAGCTCTTGGATATTGCCTGTTTGCTACATCTTCAACACTCCTATAAAGAGCTATGGCTGATGATAATAAAATAATGGCAGCTGTAGACATGATTGTAATTGAAGCAAGACCCTTGGCATTTGACCTTAATCTAAAAATTAGGCTTGAAACTGAGATAAATTTTTCTGTCTTGTAATAAGATTTGGAAGCCTTCATCAATTTTAAAATCACTATTGAAAGTGATGAGAAAAGGAAGAATGTTCCTATCATTACAAGGACAACTGCCAAGAAAAAGTAGGTAAGAGCCCTTAAAGGATTGTTTATAGTTTGGGCTAAGTAATATCCAGACCCAAGCAGAATTAATGATACAAACGCACTTAAAACCATACCCCTTGGCCTTTTGAAGGTCTTTTCTTCCTTAAATAAGTCTAGGATTGATTTTCTTTTTATCTTTATAATCCTAGTCAATAAAATTAATAGGGAAATTCCTGCAAAAACCAAGAAGCTAATTATATAGGCATCTCTAGCAAAACTTAGGTAGAAATTTCCTTCCATTAGCATGAGCTTCAAAAAAATTGTTTCTAATAGTTTATAGATAACTGAAGCAGAAATTATACCAATTAAATATCCCAAAGCTGATATTATCAAGGATTCCAAGGTCAAAATTTTTGATAGATATTTTTTATCAAGGCCCAAAATCGCATAGAGCGAGATTTCCTTAAGTCTTTTGTTTAATAAAAATCCATCTGAATAATATAAAAATATCAGCGAAAAAATCCCCATTACATAAATAGCAATTTTCAATATATAATAGATGCTAGACATGGCGTAAAAATCTTTTAAAGTATCGGCATTCATTAAAAGCAGGATTGAAGTAAATGAAAAAACCATAAATCCGTAAATCAAAATATATGGCAGATAGACTTCCTTATTTTTTCTAATCCCATCTAGGGCGAGACGCTTAGTGAGTTTCATTTTTTGCCGCCCTTAAAAAGTTTAGTGAATCAGAAATTCTTTTATAAAACTGATCACGACTGTCATCTGCCTTATAAATTTCATTGAAAATCTTGCCGTCCCTGATAAATAAAACTCTTTTGGCAAAGGAAGCTGCAATATTTGAGTGGGTCACCATAAAAATTGTGTTTTTCTCGGCGTTTATTTTTTCAAAATATTTTAACAAATCTTCGCTAGATGAGGAATCGAGTTGGCCTGTTGGTTCATCTGCTAATATTATTTTTGGCCTTATAATTAAGGCCCTCGCTACAGCCACTCTTTGCTTTTGCCCACCGGATATTTCTGCCGGATACTTATTTAAAAGTTCAGCAATTCCAAGCTTATTGACAATAGGCATAAGCTTATCTTCAAAACCTTCTGGATTTTCTTCTCTTAAAACAAGGGGCAAAAGGATATTTTCCCTCACATCAAAATTATCCAAAAGATTAAAATCTTGGAAAATATAACCAAAATTATCCCTCCTAAAATCTGACTTTTCCTTATCAGATAAGGATAGGATTTCCTTGTCATCAAGGAAAATTTGCCCGCTAGTTTCCTTATCAATAAGGGAAATGATATTCAAAAGTGTGGTCTTTCCTGATCCAGACTCGCCCATGATGGCTACAAAATCCCCGTCCTCGACTTTCAAATTCACATCCTTGAGGGCAGTTACAGCATTTGCTGTATTTTCCTTATAAATTTTTCTTAAATTTTTTATTTCTAACATATTTTCACCTCTCATAATATAATTATAAAGGCTTTATAAAAATAAGTCCCTTTGCCTAGCTTACAAAGAGACTTATTTTCTTACAATTTTGTAAGTTTTGGGAAATTTATCATAATTTTTGTAAATTTCCCCTCTTCTGATTCGATTTTTATATCCAAATTTAAATCCTTACCTATAGATTTTACAAGATAAAGGCCAAGTCCAGTTGAAGAACCAAGTTTCCTGCCATTTTCACCTGTGTAACCCATTTCAAAAACCCTTGGCAAGTCTGTCCCCTTAATTCCAATCCCATTATCCTCTACAATAAGGAAATTTTTCTCAAAATATACTTTTATCTTGCCAGCTTCTGGAGTGTATTTCAAAGCATTGTTTAAAAGCTGACCAATAATAAAACCTAGCCATTTTTCATCACTCACAGTCATAAATCCAAGGTCGCCCACATCCAAGCTAATTTTTTTGGAAATAAAATCGTAAGATTTTTCCCTAATAATTTCTTTAACTATAGGCTCAATTCTTACTTCCTTAAAGACATAGTCGTTGGTTTTTGAATTGTATCTTACAAAGCCAAGGAGAATGTTTAAATAATCTTCAATTCTCTTGTTATTTTTCTTAAGGAGGTCAAGGTCTGGATTAGGCTCATCTAAAATCAGCTTGTTTTCAGAAATAGGCGTTTTTATTTCATGAATCCAAAGCCCATAAAAATCCCTAAGGTCGCCTTCAATTTCATTATAGGCAAGTAATAGGTCTTTGTATTTTTTATTGATATTCCCTAATTCATCTAAGATTATCTTTTCCCTCTGGCTTGGATTTTTAGAAATTTCTACAAAGGTTGGCTCAGCCTGATTAAAATACTTATAAATAAAATAGGCTAAAAAAATAAAAAAGCTTATCAAAAAACCATAAATTATTGGAAATTTTTCTAGATTGAAACTTATGAAAACCAACAAATAAGTAAGGCTAATAATAAAAAAGAAAATAAAAGATACCTTATTTTCCTTCAAAAAATTTTTAAGCTTCAACATAATAACCGTATCCCTGCTTGGTCATTATAAAATCATCTACCCCAAGACCTGCCAAAGACTTTCTTAGCCTAGAAATATTGACTGTAAGGGTGTTATCGTCGATGTAAATATCTGTCGACCAGAGGCTTGTCATTAGCTTTTCTCTAGAAACAACATTTCCCTTATTTACCATAAGAGTCTCTAAAATTTTAAATTCATTCTTAGACAGGTCTAAACTTTTTTCACCGTAGCTAATGGCCATTGACTTTAAATCTAGGATTAATCCCCTAATTTCAAGTCTTGACAGATTTTCCTTATAATCATAGGCCCTTCTTAAAATCGCCTTTATTTTGGCAAGTAGAAGGTCTATTTCAAAGGGTTTACTCACAAAGTCATCAGCTCCCATTTCCATGGCCATGATTTTATTCATGGTATCTTCCTTTGAGGATAAAAATATTATTGGCACATTTGAGATATCACGAATTTTTCTTGTCCAAAAATACCCATCATAAAAAGGTAGACCAATATCCATGACTACAAGGTCCGGCTTTTCACCTTTAAAGGTATCAAAAACCCTCTCAAAATTATCCGCAAGGATAACTTCAAATCCCCATTTCTCAAGTTCATTTTTTAATTTTTCTGAAATTATCTGGCTATCGTCAACCACAAATATCTTAAACATAAAATCTCCTAAAATTATTATAACACAAAAACCTCCCATTCCTAATTTGGATGAGAGGCTGTGAGTTAATCAAGTTCCAACTTACCGGTATATAATTGCCAGTAGGTTCCCTTTTCTTTTATTAATTTGTCGTGGTTTCCTCGTTCTATTATCCTTCCGTCTTCCATTACCATAATTACGTCAGAATTTTGGATGGTTGAAAGCCTGTGGGCTATAACTATGGAAGTTGAACCTGTCATTAGCTTATCCATTGCTTCTGTGACATCCTTTTCTGTGGCTGTATCAATAGATGAGGTCGCCTCATCAAGTATAAGCATCGGAGGCTCTGCGATAGCTGCCCTTGAGATTGAGATTAGCTGGTTTTGACCGTCTGATAGGCTCGATCCGTCACCTTTTATTTCGGTGTCATATTTTTCTGGAAGCCTTTTTATAAAGGAGTCTGCACCAGATAATCTCGCCGCAGCCTTGACTTCTTCATCGCTTGCCCTTAGCCTACCATACTTGATATTGCCCTCAATGGTGTCTGTAAAGAGGTTCACTTCTTGGAGAACCATACCAAAGGCACGTCTTAGGGAATCTTTTTTGATATCCCTAATATCAATACCGTCTACCATAATTGATCCATTATCAATTTCATAAAACCTAGTGATGACATTGGTAATAGTTGTCTTTCCCGCTCCGGTTGAGCCGACAAAGGCAATCTTTTCTCCTGGTTCTGCATAAAATGAAATATCCTTAAGAATTTGATTTTTGCCGTCATAGGAAAAGTCAACGTGCTTAAACTCCAGTCTGCCTTCGAGCATCTTGTAGTGTTTTCTATCGCCATCATCCCACATCCAGGCATAGCTACCTGTTAGGTCATTACACTCTGTCACAGAGCCGTCGGCATTTTCCACAGCGTGGACAAGTTCGATAAAACCTGTATCTTTCTCTATTGGCATATCAATTATTTCAAAAATCCTATCAGCCCCTGCCATAGCTTGGAAAACTGCGTTGGCCTGTTGGCTAACATTCACAATAGGATTTTGAATTTGCCTTATATTTGATAAAAAGGCTGCCAAAACTCCGACAGTCATATCTCCATTGATAGTGATATAGACCCCGTAAACGGTAATAGCAGCATAAAGAATATTTACCATATTTAGCAAAAATGGCATCATCCTACCAGCATAGGTATTGGCACGGGTAAAAGCAATCCTTACTTCCTCAGTCTTATTTCTAAAAGTGTCGAGGATTTTTTCTTCTCTTGAAAAAACTTTTACAACTTTTTGTCCAGATAGGGTTTCTTCAGAAAATCCTTGAAGGCTTGATATATGTCCCTGGCCTTCTCTAAAGGAGGTCGAAGACTTATAGATAATCCTTGATAAAATTGGAATTAAGATTGTAAGGCCAATGAGCATTGTAAAGGTCAGGTTAAAACTTAATTTAAACATGACAAGAATTGTACCCACAAGCATAATTGCTGCCCTAACTATGGTTGGAACAGTATTTGCCAAGGCCTGACTAAGAACGTCAGTATCATTTGTAAACCTTGACATAATCTCACCGTGCTTGTTGGTATCAAAAAATCCTATTGGCATCTTTTGGACTTTGTCAAAAAGTTCAATCCTGATATTTCTAATTGATCTTTCTCCAACCCTGACCATGAGCCTTGAATATATAAAGGAAGTAAGGGCGGAAACGGCGTAGATAGCTCCCATTTGAAGCGATGCTCTTTTAAGGCCAGCCACGTCTGATTTTAAGATATAAGAATCAATAATTGGCTGGAGCATATTTACTCCCCAAATCTGGGTGAGAGCTGATACTATTACGCAAACTACAATCAAAATCATCTGCCACCTATAAGCAAAAAGATAGGATAAAAGCCTTCCTATAGACGAAAATGAAACTTTTCTCCTATAGGATTTGTCATTCATCTTGTAATCATTAGTCATTATCTCCACCTCCTTGCTCTTGGATATCGACAGTCTCCCTGTAAACTCTGTTGGTCGCATAAAGCTCGTCGTGAGAACCAACTGCTTCGATTTTTCCTTCGTTCATAACTATAATCCTGTCTACATACTTGAATGAAGACACCCTCTGGGAAATAATTATTTTTGTCAAATCCTTGTTATACTTGTTAATTCCATCGATGATTGCTGTTTCGGTCTTAGTATCAACTGCTGAAGTGGAATTGTCCATAATTAGGATTTTTGGTTTTTTAAGAAGGGCACGGGCAATGGTTAGCCTTTGTTTTTGGCCACCAGACACACCTGTTCCACCTTGACCAAGGACTGATTCATAGCCATCGTGGCGATTTCTTACAAAGTCATCGGCCTGAGAAATCTTGGCTGCAAGCTCTATTTCTTCCATAGCCGCCTCATCATCACCCCACCTGAGGTTATCGGCGATAGAGCCTGAAAAGAGGGTGTTTTTTTGAAGGACAATCGCCACATCATCACGCAAAGTTTTAAGGTCATAGGTCTCCACCGGATGACCTCCCACTTTAAGTGCCCCTTTGCTTATATCATAAAGCCTTGGTATCAGCTGGACTAGGGTTGATTTCGATGATCCTGTAGGCCCCAAAATCCCAATAGCCTCCCCACTTTTGATGTGGAGATTTATATTTTCAAGCTGGTAGGAAGCCGAATCTTCTTCATACTTAAAGGAAACATTGTCAAAATCAATTGATCCATCTTCTAATTTAAGACCTTCGATTTTTTCATCATTATCCATTGAAGGCACTCTACTAATCACTTCCACAACCCTTGTAATACCAGGGGAAGCTGACATGAACATAGTAAGAACCATGCTCATTCCGATAAAGGCACCTAAAAGCATTGTTGCATACATATTAAAGGCAACAAGGTCGCCTACTTGTAGTCTTCCTTCGATGATTTCAATCCCACCAAAATAGGTAATGCCCACAAAAGTAGCAAACAAAACTACATTGGCAAGGGGAAAGACAAGAGACATTGGCCCTTGAGATCCGTCTGCGTATTCAAACATCTTTTCGTTTTGGATGCCAAACTTATCAAGCTCATATCTCTTCCTAAAAAATGCCTTGATCACACGCATATTTTTAAGATTTTCCTCTACAACTAGGTTAAGCTTGTCATATTGAAACCTCGCCTTCCTAAATTTAGGAATAGCATAGGTAGTAAGACCCATCAGAAGGGCAAACAAAACTGGAACTGCCACTAAAAATATAAGTGACAATTTTAGGCTAGACTTAAGAGCCAAAACAAAGGCCACTATAGCCATTGCTACAGTCTTAATTACAAACCTGGTTGAAACAAACATTGAAAAAGTTATCTGTTGAGTATCAGACGATAACCTTGTCAAAAGCGAAGGGACCCCAAAATAATCCAAGTCCTCAAAAGAAAAGCGCTGTATATTTTCAAACTGGGCAAGCCTAGCATTGCGGCCCATACCAGACGAGGCAATACCAGCGTTCTTAGTTGCCTGCATACCACAAAACATAGTAATTAAAGATAAAACAACCATCAAAAGTCCATACTTGATTGCAAGTCCCAAATCTTGACCCTTGACAGCTTCATTAAGGGTCATGCCCATAATAGCTGGAATAGCAAGCTCTAAGATGGTTTCAAGGCTGGTATAAATCCTTGAAATATTTCGATTTTTCTTAAATTCTCCCAAATACCTCTTGATATAGGTAAAGGACTTGTAAAATTCTTTTATACTTTCCATTCATCCTCCTTCTCAAAATCTTCCTTGATTGAATCAATCAAAATCTTAAGAGCATCGCTTATCTCCTTCACCTTTTCATCGCCCAATCTCTCGTACATTTTTTTATTGGCTTCAATAATCGGCCTTAACTTTTCATCCCTATTTTTCTTGCCCTTAGTAGTCAACCTCAAAATCCTAATCCTCTTGTCACTTTCATCTTGGATTAGCTCAATAAGACCATCATCTTCAAGGGCCTTGATTACATTGTTGATAGTCTGTTTAGGAGCCCTAAGTTTTTCTGAGATACTTTTTTGGGTTGGATTTTCCAAAAGACCAATGTGGATTAAGATAATAGTCTCCAAGTCATTTAGACCATAAAACTTTGCCCTCTCCTTACTCATACCACTGGCACACCTTAGCAAAGAAAAAATAGAGAATATTGGATCATAATTCATAAACCCTCTTTCTCTAAAATAAATAAACAAATATTTGTTAACTCTTATAAGTATTATAGTACTATTTAGGACTATGTCAAGAGGTGATTTTTGTATAGAATAGAAATCTAAAATTCATGGGATGTCTCGCATGTGCTCGACATGACAGTTAGAGCTTGACTTTTCAAGCCCACCTGTCATTCCGAACGTACGGGAGGAATCCCATAAACCCAGGATCTCTAATTAATGAAATAAGCCCCCGGCCTTCTCTTTTTTTCCTGGACAAAAAAAGACCGCAAGCTCTTGCTTACGATCTTTTGATTTTATTCTTCGTCCTTATTCTTTTTTTCTCTTGTAAAGAACAGTCCGACACTTGATGCTGCCATCAATCCTAGGTAGAATTCATAGTTTGTTATAATTCCTGTGCGTGGATTTAATACTTTGGCTAGGGCTTTCTTTGTACCGGCTACTCCGCTATTTACAGTTGCTGATACACTTCCTGCTATTTTGCCTGCAGCATTTCCTACTGTTTTCACAGTTTGGTCTATCTTCGCTTGGATTTCAACTATTTCATTACCACCCTTTTGACTTGGATTATTTCCTTTGT
>NZ_JRMW01000043.1:0-190494 GCF_000758765.1 Anaerococcus lactolyticus S7-1-13 | reverse complement strand
TAAAAAAGGTGATGTTGCAGAATAGTTAAAACTATTCTGCTCATCACTTTTTTCTTGGATATTTGTATCAAGCTATTTAATTATATAGAAATTTTAAAGGTAAAGATAAATTTTTCCACAATTTTCCTAAAAATAGGCTCAAGTAATAGAGCTCCTCATTTTAACATTTTTTTCTTAGGCAGCTTTGTATTTTATGATTTCTAAGTTCCTATTTTTAATTTTTGAAGCTAATTTATTTAAGTTTAGTGCCATTGATAGAAGGCATATTTCACTTATTATATTTGCTTTTCCTCTGTGATGAAATCTATTGTAGTTTAAGCCTGACTTTATTTTAGAAAAAGCTCCTTCAGCTTGGATTGATCTATTTAATCTTTCTTCTATTCCTTGGTCAGATTTTATATTTTCTAAGGATTCTTTTCTGTATTTTTGGAATGTTTCTGCTATGTAGATTCCTTTGGTTTTTTGGCCACCTTTGTTCCGGTCAAAGCATCTGTAGACTTTACTTATACTTACATAACCACTTTTCTTTTTATCGTACTTGTCTTTACATCTAACAAAGATTTTTCCTTCTGGTGATATGTATTTGTCTTGAATGTCATCATAGACTAAGCTTTCCCTAAATTCTTGCTCTTTTTTATATTTTCTTGTTTTGGATTGTTCGTAGTTTGATGGTTTTATGTAGGATTTTAGATTGTTTTCTTCTAAGTATACATAGTTTTCTTCACTTTCATACCCTGCGTCTGCTACTATCCTATCTAAACTATTTGGATATTTTTCTATTAGTTTTTTTAAGAATGGTTTTAGGGTATACATATCATTTGGGTGATGAGATACATTTTCTCCTATGATGAAGCCTGAGGCACTTGCTAGTTGAATATTGTAGGCTGGTTTTAACTGACCATTTCTCATGTGGTCTTCTTTCATTCTCATGAATGTTGCATCATGGTCTGTTTTTGAGTAGGAGTTTCTGTAATCTCCCATTATTTCTAAATGCTCTTGATAAGTTTCTAGCTTGGTTTTCCAATCTTTTAGCTGTTCATAGTTTCGTTGAAGTTGATGTTTTCTTTTGCCCTGCCCATATACGAAGTTTATTTTCTTTTCTGTACATTCTTTACTTACTTGATTAAAGGCTATTTTTACTACTTCTAGTACTTGAGATGGACTTAAGTCTTTATTTAAATCAAAGTGTTTTATTATTTTTACTCTTAATTTTTCTTGCCATTTTTCTATGCTTCCTCGCCATACAAAGCTGTATCTATTGGCATAGGCTTCTATTTTTGTTCCATCTATGTAGATGCTTGATAGGTCTATTTGTTTTTCTTCTATTAGTATTTGGACCATTTGATTTAATAGATTAGGAGCTAGTTTTACTATTTTCTGTCTAAATCTATTTATTGTGGAGTGATCTGGTGGAGTTTGTCCATCTAGGAGATATTTTATTCTTAGATCATATTTGCATGATTTTTCTATTTCCCTTGATGAGAATATTCCTTCTGAATAGCAGAATACTATTATTTGAAGCATGGTTACTGGATTTACAGTAGGTTTTCTTCCAAATGATGAGTAGACTTTATTTAGTTCTGTTAGTTCTATCCTTTCAATTATATTTTTTACAAGCCTTAGTTTTATATCATCTTGGACGTATATTTCTGTGTTAAAGTTTAATTTTAATTGAATTGTATCATTAACTAGTGTAAAATTGGTTAGTGATGATGTATTACTATTTTGTTTCATAAATACATTGTATCAGAAAAAGACGAGGATGTTTAGTTTCCTCGTCTTTTTTCTATGTTGGGACTTATGCAACAGCCCCTTTTTTACTCAATTTTAAATCATTCATTTTTATAGTATAGTAAATGTGTCGGATTTAGAATAGCTAATTTCTTAATCGATGATTCAGAAATAGCTATAAATTATTTTAGTTTATAAAGGAGTTTTTAATGATAAAAAATAATTCAACAGATTTAATTGGAGGTACTCCTCTTCTAAAATTAAATTCTTTAAAAAAAGAAGGTAGAGCTGACATATATGTAAAAGTTGAGAAAAATAACTTAGCAGGCTCTATCAAAGATAGGATTGCACTTTACATGATAGAGGATGCAGAAAAATCTGGAAAACTTAAAAAAGGAGGAACAATAGTTGAGCCTACAAGTGGAAATACAGGAGTAGCCCTAGCTGCGATTGCTGCTGCAAAGGGATACAATTTAATTTTAACTATGCCAGCATCAATGAGTATTGAAAGAGCAAAACTCGCAATGGCTTATGGTGCAAAGGTAATTAGAACTACTGAAGGAGCGCTCCAAGGTGCTGTAGATAAGGCTAAAGAACTTGCTGAGGAAAATGGATATTTCTTGCCTGATCAGTTTTCAAACCCTGCCAATATTAAGGCTCACTATGAAACAACTGGACCTGAAATTCTATCAGAAATTAAGCCAGATGCTTTTATAGCAGGTGTAGGTACAGGTGGTACTGTTACAGGTACAGGAAAAAAACTTAAAGAAGAAAATCCTAATACCAAAGTTTATGCAATAGAACCAGCTGAAAGTCCGCTTTTATCAGGTGGTAAAGCTGCCAGTCATAAAATTCAAGGTATTGGTGGAAATTTTATACCAAAAAATCTTGACTTTGATATCTTAGATGGAATTGTCGATGTTAAAAGTGACGATGCAATTAATATGTCTAGAAAAATAGCAAAAGAAGAGGGTCTTGCAGTTGGTATATCATCAGGTGCTAATGTTGTAGGAGCTATTGAAATCGCTGATAAATTAGGAGAAGGGAAAGTTGTAGTTACTGTTTTACCTGACACAGGCGAAAGATATCTATCAACAGAATTATACGATAATGCTCAGTTATAATGAATATAAAGAAGAATTAATAAAAAACGCTTTAGCTAATGACCCTGCACTAAAAAGTGAAGAGGAGGCAATACTCTTTTCTGCAGGGATTAAAGCGCTCTTGTCTCACTACATCGCCCATAAATTATATTTGCAAGGCAAGGTATATGAGGCACAAGAAATTGCATTTAAGTCAAGAATGGAAACAGGAATCGAAATTCATCCTGGTGCAAAAATTGGTCGTAGATGTTATATAGACCATGGAATGGGAGTTGTGATAGGGGAAACAGCTGAAGTTGGTGATGATGTATTGATGTATCACTCGGTAACTCTAGGTGCAGTCACAAATGAAAAAGTAAAAAGGCACCCAACAGTAGGAAATCATGTTATGATTGGTGCTGGTGCCGTTTTACTTGGAAATATTACTATAGGTAATAACTGCCAAATTGGGGCAAATTCAGTTGTTTTAGAAGATGTTCCAGATAATTCTACAGCCGTTGGAGCTCCAGCAAGAATAATAGCACATAAAAAGTAGTCATCGACTACTTTTTTTATTTCTTAATAATTTAATGAAAACTATTTCGTATAATTATAATTAAATGGTATAATAATAATTGGAATATAAATTTCCGTATTTTGGAGGTGATATGATGTTAAATAATATGAATCCAATTGTTGTTCTCATCATAGTTGTCGCCTTCGTATTGTTAGCTTTTTATTTTGGCTATCTTTATCGTAAGAAAATTGGAGAATCTGTAATAGGTGGTGCTGAAAACTTAAGCAGACAGATTATAGACGACGCCAATAAACAAGCAGAAGCATTAAGAAGAGAAACTCTAATTGATGCTAAAGATGAAATTTCAAAATTGAAATCTGAAAATGAAGAAATGCTAAATCAAGCCAGAAACGACCTAAATAAAAGGGAAGCTCGCTTGATTAAGAAAGAAGAAAGTTTAGACAATCGATCTTTATTGATTGACAAAAAATCTGATCAAATCTCTAGTGATCAGAAAAAGTTAAAACAAAAAGAAGAGAAAATTGACAAGTTAATAGAACAACAAGAGTTGGAATTACAAAATATCGCTGGACTAACCAACAATGAAGCTAAAGAAATAATTTTAGCTAGAGTAAAATCTGAAACTATCCATGAATCAGCAAGGATGATTAAAGAAGCTGAAGAAAAAGTTAAGGCAGAAAGCAAAAAAATGGCTACAGAAATTCTGGCAACTACTATACAACGATTTGCACCAGAGCAAGTAGCTGAGTACACTGTTTCTGTTATTTCTTTACCTAATGATGAAATGAAAGGCCGTATTATAGGTCGTGAGGGTCGTAATATTAGAGCTTTTGAACAAGCAGCAGGGGTTGATTTAATAATCGATGATACACCTGAAGCAGTCGTAATTTCTTGTTTTGAGCCAGTTAGACGTGAGATAGCTAAGGTAGCTTTAGAAAAATTGATTCAGGATGGTAGGATTAATCCTTCTAGAATTGAAGAAATGCTTCAAAAAGCTAGTGATGAAGTTGAGACTAGGATAATTGAAGATGGTGAAGCTGCCGCTGAAGCTGTCGGAATTATTAATCTTCATCCTCAATTAATTAGACTGATTGGTAAAATGAAGTTTAGAACTTCTTATGGCCAAAATATCTTAAAACATTCTGTAGAAGTTGCACTTCTAGCTGGAATGTTAGCAGATGAAATAGGTGCTGACAGTCAATTAGCCAAACGTGGTGGATTACTTCACGATGTAGGAAAAGCAATAGACCAAGAACAAGAAGGTACACATGTTGCCCTAGGTGTTGAAGCTGCTACTAAGTATGGTGAAAACAAATATGTTATAAACGCTATTCAATCTCACCATGGCGAAGTTGAACCAAATTGTGTAGAATCAATTTTAGTACAAACTGCTGATGCAATCAGCGCTGCCAGACCAGGTGCTAGACGTGAAAGTCTAGAAAGCTATATAAAGAGACTAGAAAACTTAGAAGGAATTGCAAATTCTTTTGAAGGCGTAGAAAAATCTTTTGCTCTCCAAGCTGGTCGAGAATTAAGAATACTAGTCAAACCTGAAAAGATTTCTGATGATGAAATGATTGTAATTGCTAGAGAGATTGCAAAGAAAATTGAAAATGAATTAGAATATCCTGGTGAAATTAAAGTGAACTTATTAAGAGAGTCCAAAGCGATAGATTATGCAAAATAATAATTAATCAAGCTGCCATTATAATGATGGCAGTTTTTAATTTAAAAAATAAAGGTATAAATACATGGGTGAAAAAATAAAACAGCTTAAAACGCAAAATACGGCGTTGATTCTACTTGAAAATTAAAATTAATCAAGAAATTAGAGCTAAATATCATAGGAGGCTTAAAAACTTATCTTATAATTAAAAATACTACATAACCATACAGAAAACCGGGAAATGATTTTTGGATTTGTAACTTAATCGATACATTAGACATATCAATATGAATTGTTAAAATTAATTTACTTGTAAATTCCGACTTAAAAGAGAGGATATTAGTCCAGAAAAATTATTGCACAAAATAATAATTTTGTGCAATAATTTGTTTTTATTGTCGAAATAGGTATAATTTACATATGGAGTTTAGAAAACAATCGCTTGAACTAATTTCTAACGCTTACGCTCGCATACGGATTTGAACGGAGAATTTATGAAAAAATTTATCAGACCTCTTTTGCTAACAGATTATTTAAATTATTTAAAATCTATCAAAGGGCTTTCTGAATCAACAATTAAAGAATACGCATACGATCTTGAAACATTTATAGAATATCAAATCGTAAGAAAAATCTATAATAATAACAAAAAAGATTATGAAAATGATTTTGATTATAAGAAAATAAATTTCTTCGTAGACAATATCTTTTTCGAGAAAATTACTATTCAAGATTTTTATGCCTTTCTATCTTATCTTGATAATGGCAAAAATGATTCGGCGACTACAAGATCAAGGAAGATTTCCGCTATAAAATCCTTCTATAAGTATATGTATAGCGAAATCGAAGTAATAAATACTAATATTGCCGACAAACTAACAAACCCTAAAATAAGCCAAAGGCAGCCTGTCTACCTCACATTGAGCGAAACTGAAAGGCTTATAGAGACAATAAGTAAAGAGAAAAATACTTTTCTAAAAGCAAGGGACTTGGCTATTGTTTTTACCTTTCTTACTACGGGTATGAGGCTTTCTGAGCTTATTTCAATCGACTTATCTGATGTAAATAAGGATAGTTTTAATATAATAGGCAAAGGCAATAAAGAAAGAACGGTTTATCTAACAAAAAATTGTCAAGACCTTATTAATAATTATATTGTAATTAGGTCAGAGTATTTAAAGGATGATACAGTTAATGCCCTATTTATATCTACAAGAAAAAATAGAATCTCTAACCGAGCAGTTCAATCTACTATAGAAAAGTACCTTGCGAAGGCTGGTTTTGATACTAGTGTTTATTCGACACACAAACTAAGACATACAGCAGCAACTCTTATGTATAAGTATGGTAATGTTGATATCAGAGCCTTAAAAGATATTTTAGGTCACGCTTCTGTTTCAACTACCCAAATATATACTCACCTTGACAACGAAGATTTAAAAAATGCTGTAAATAAAAACCCTTTGTCAGATTTAGAATTTTAATTTAAAAATCGTTCTAACTATAAAATTAGAACGATTTTATTTATAAGAAATTATTTTTAGCAAACCTATCTAAGACTATTTTTAAAGCAAGCTTACCATGATAATAATTAAGACCTCCTTGTAGATATGCCATATAAGGAGCTCTTAAAGGTCCGTCAGCTGATAATTCAGATGTCGCTCCTTCCACAAATCCTCCAGCAGCCATTATAACAGGGTCTTCATATCCTGGCATAGGATATGCTTCTGGAACAAAGGTAGAATCAACTGAGCAAGCTTCTTGAATAGCCTTACAAAATGTCTTTAACTTTTCTGGATTTTCTAATTTTATGGCAAGAATCACATCAGACCTAGGGTCATCAAGGCTTGGAGTAACGTTATATCCTAATTTATTAAACACACTTGCAAATAACAAAGCTACTCTTATAGCTTCTTTAACTATATGTGGAGCAAAATACAACCCTTCTACAACCAGTCTACTTATACCAAAGCTAAGGCCCTCATCTTTACCAATTCCAGGTGCAGTAAGAGTGTTAGCGCAATATTCGATCAAGTCTTTTCTGCCGCTGATGTAGCCACCTGTAATAGCGATTCCTCCACCAAGATTTTTTATAAGGGAGCCTGCAACAATATCAGCACCAATTTCAATAGGTTCTCTTGTTTCAGTAAATTCTCCATAGCAATTATCAATAAAAATGACAACATCTTTCGATATTTTTCTGATTTCGATTATTGCTTTTTCGATTTCATCAATTGTAAATGCCCTTCTTTGAGTGTATCCTGTTGATCTTTGAATTAAAATTACCTTGGTTTTATCATCAATCTTGTCTTTAATTTCATCATATTGAATTTTATTATTTTCATCAAGGGTTAATTTATCATATAAGATACCTTTTTCTATTAACGTTCCCTTTTTATTGCCCGCTATACCTATAACCTGTTGCATGGTATCGTATGGATCATCAGTAATTGATAATAGCTTATCTCCATAATGTAATAATGAAAATAAAACAATAGATAAGGCATGGGTTCCAGAAACAATAGAAGGTCTTACAAGGCTGTCTTCGGATTTAAATATCGAAGAAAATATAGCTTCAACGGTGTCACGTCCAGTATCTGCATAACCATATCCAGTAGAAGAATTAAAATCAGAAGTTTGAAGAGAATTTTCATTAAAGGCCTTCAATACTTTATATTGATTATATTCAGCTATTTTTTCGTGTTTTTTGAATAATTCTTCTAACTCCCTTTCAGAATCTTCTATCAAATCGTCATATTCATTGTCTATATTATAATTTTCATAAATCTCTTTAAAATTCATACATACCCTTTATTAAATCTTCGATAATTAAAGTAGCATCTTCCTTGTTCAAATCATCCATAATAATTTCTCTAGCAAACGGATAATTTAAGTATCTTTTCATCCAGGTTATCTGTCTTTTAGCATACCTTCTAGTATTTCTTTGAATTAAGCTAACCATCTCATCTAAACTTATCTCGCCTCTCACATAAGGAAAGATTTCCTTATAGCCAATAGCTGCCATAGATTGACTATTTTCATCTAATTTGTACTTATCAATCAAGAAATTAAATTCATTAATGAGGCCGAGATTTATCATATCATTTACCCTATCATTAATTTTGTTATAAAGTATTTTTCTATCTCTATAATTCAAAAATATCAATATAGGATTAATGTTACTTTTCAAAACTTTTTCTCCGGTACGTTTTTCGGATGGTTTTTCTCCTGTAATTTCATATATTTCTAGGGCTCTAATAATCCTGTTTAGCTCATTAGGATGATATTTATTTGCTGTTTTAGGATCGATTTCCAAAAGCTTTTCATATAAATAATTGTTACCATGAACATCAGCTAATTTTTGTAATGCCATTCTTGTATAAATATCTTTTTTTACTTCACCGTAATTCATGTCAAAAAGCATGGAATCAATATAAAATCCTGTGCCACCGGTGATAATTGGCATAATAAATCTTGAATTTAATGTAGAAATTATCTCCTCTGCATCTTTCTTGAAATCATCAACGGTGAACTCTTCATTTGGATTTACAACATTCAACAGATGATGGTTAACGTAACTTGGATTAGTCACTTTATTAGTACCTATATCCATATCTCTGTATACTTGCTGGCTATCAGCAGATATAATTTCACCTTCAATTTTTTTGGCAATATCTATAGCTATATCACTTTTTCCACTTGCTGTAGGCCCGGTAATAATAATAAATTTATCTTTCAAAATATTTCTCCAAATCCTTATCTTCCAATGTTATTATCGTAGGTTTACCATCATATGTTCTGTAAGGATCTTCTTCTTTCATTAGTTTCTTATAAAGTTCAATAGCTTCGTCTTTATTTATGGTATTACCTTTTCTAAACGAAATATTTTTAACTAATTTTCTTAAATTCTTAAAAAGAATATTTTCATTATCCTCAAAATCTAATATCTCATAGAAAAAGTTATTGTTTTCAGGTATATCAAAAATTATTGGAATTTCCCTTATTATTATAGACTTATCAGATATCAATTCAATATCAAAACCCAACTTATTAAACAAATCTTGTTTTTGCTCGTACCTACCTATATCAATTTTATTAAGGTTGATTTTAATCGGATTTAAAACTAGCTGTCTAGATATCTTATTACTATTATAATCATTGATATATTCACTCATTTTTATCTTTTCTTCAGCTTTTCTATGATCTAAAATATAGATTTTCTCTTTATCTTCAAATATTGAATACCTTCTAAAAATAGATGTTTTATAGGATGGAACTTCTATGTCACTAAAAAATGAATCTTCCCTTATTTTTTCTTCGTTTGTATATAAGTCTATTGAAATTTTATCATTAAAAAAATCCTGGTTGCTTTCAATACTATTATAAGGTTTTTCTTCTTCTCTAATAAGCATTTCTGCTGGAGAATATTTGTCTAATACCGCCTTATAATCAGTAAAATCTAAGATTTGATTTTGTTTCTTATCTTTAATATCAATTGAATTTATTGCTTGTTTTGACTTTAGTAAATTTTTAACGCTGTCATTTATTAATTCAACAAGTTCATCCTCGTAGGTATATTTGACCAATTTTTTATTAGGATGGATATTTACGTCGATATTTTTTGGGTCAGTGTAAATAAAAATAAAGAACGCTGGAAATCTTCCCTGAGGAATAAGCCCTATATATTGGCGCTCTATTGTCTTGGTAATTTCTTCATCTTCAATAAGTCTATCATTTACAAAAATGTATTGCATAGACCTATTTCCCCTATAATATGTAGGTAAACCAATCTCACCGTCAATCCTATAAGATGTATTTGTAGCTTTAAGTTCAAGAAGGTTTTCTTCTAGCAAGTTATCAAGTAAATCTGATATTTTAAACTTTAGGTCCAAACTTGTATTTGATTGAAATTGTATCCTATCGTCTTTAATATACTTAAAAGAAACATCTTTATAGCCAATTGCAAAAGCATACATAAGCTTTGTAATCTTATTTGACTCAGCTATATCAGATTTTAAAAACTTTCTTCTAGCTGGCATATTATAAAATAAGTCTTCAACAATAATGCTAGTTCCCTTATTTGTGGCTATAGATTTTTTAACTTTTACTCTTCCACTTAGATCTAGTTTTGTGCCAACATCAGCATCTTGAGTTTTTGAAATAGCAACAACTTTACTAACAGATGCAATACTCGGAAGAGCTTCGCCCCTAAAACCAAGGGAAGATATTTTAAATAAGTCATCAAATTTTGTTATCTTGCTTGTTGCGTGCTTCTCAAAGGCTAGTTCAATATCATCTTTAGCAATGCCTGAACCATCGTCTGTGACTCTTATATAAGTTTTACCACCATTTTTTATTTCTACGGTGATATTTTTACTTCCAGCATCTACAGAATTTTCAACTAACTCTTTAATAATGGATAAAGGGGATTCTATAACCTCACCAGCTGCAATTTTTTCAACTGTTTCCTTATCTAATTTTTTAATAGCCATTAAATCTCCCCTATCTTTTCCATAAGAATATTAAGCTGGTTCATCGCTTCAAGTGGTGTAAGTTCGTTGATATTTATCTTATCTGTATAACTCTTTAACTCGTTGATTTTTTTGTTTTTAATATCCTCTAATGAATTTTTTATCTCCTTGCCTTTATTGACTTCAAAGAAATCTTCATTCGCAAGTTTTTCCATAATGTTTTTTGCATTTTCAAGGATTTCATCAGGAAGGCCACTTAGTTTTGCTACCTCAATCCCATAAGACCTATCAGACTTGCCTCTTGATATTTTTCTTAAGAAAATTAAATTATTATTTTCTTCTAAGATTTCAATTTTGAGATTACGAACATTTTTTAGCTCACTCTCAAGAACTGTTAGCTCATGAAAGTGAGTAGCAAAAACAGTCTTAACTTTTTTATGTTTAGACAAGTATTCTACAAGAGCCATTGCGATACTTAGACCATCATCAGAGCTAGTTCCCCTACCAACCTCATCAAGAATGACAAATGATTTTTCAGTGGAATTTTTGATGATGTTAGATACTTCATTCATCTCAAGCATGAATGTCGATTCGCCCTTGGAAATATTATCACTAGCGCCAATTCTTGTAAAAATTTTATCACATATTCCTATTTCGGCACTTTTAGCTGGTACGAAGGATCCAATTTGTGCCATAATTATAATGAGAGCCATCTGCCTCATATAGGTTGATTTACCAGCCATGTTTGGTCCAGTTATGATTTGAATAAGGTTATCATCTTGACCTATATTTGTATCATTTGCAATAAACTCATTTTCATCAAGATTTATTTCAATTACTGGATGTCTACCTTCTATAATTGATATTTCATTTGATTCAGTTATATTTGGCTTGCAATATGAATATTTGTGAGCAATTTTTGCAAATGAATTTAAACTATCAATATTAGCAATCATTTTAGATAGACTCTGAAGTCTTAAAGTGCTGTTAAGTATATTTTCAACAATTTTGTTAAATAGTTCATACTCTAATAAGTTTATTTTTTCTTTGCCATTTAAAATCAAAGATGAAATATTTTCAAGCTCTTCAGTGGTGTATCTTTCTTGATTTTTTAATGTTTGCTTTCTAATATAAGATTGGTCAATCTTATCAATATTAGATTTAGTAACTTCTATAGAATAACCATTATTTTTATTAAAAATAACCTTTAAATTTTTGATTCCTGTTAATTCTCTTTGTTTACTTTCATATTCAATAAGTTTATCCTCAGCTGTATCAGCCATCTCTTTGAGATTATCTAAGTCTTTATCGTATTGACTTTTTATGATCCCTCCCTCAGTAATGTTTATTGGTGGTTCATCAACAATAGATTTATTTATTAATTCATAGATATCTTCTACATCTGGTAGATTCAAACCAAGATTTTTAATTAGATTATTAGTCGAATCTGCTAATACATGCTTTAGTTTTGGCATTTCTTTTATAGAATTTTTGAGAGATATCAAATCTCTTGCATTAGCTCTTTTATATGATATTTTCGCAAGTAATCTCTCAAGATCATATACACTATCTAATAAATTCGAAACATTTCTTGATAGGATGCTATCCTCATAAAAACCATCAACTAAATCTAGTCTTCTATTAATTTTATCCCTATCAATCAAGGGTCTTTCTAACCAGTCATGGATCATCCTAGAACCCATGACTGTATCTGCCTCATCTAATATACTTATTAATGTATTTTCCTTATTATTGGTAGACAAATTCCTTGTTAACTCTAGATTTTTTCGTGTATTTGACTCAATCTCCATAAATTCATTAATTTTTAATATTTCGATATTATTTATATGGTCGAGTTTTTCTTCGTAATATTTATATATATAATCCAAGAGATTGGCAAGAGCTACTATTATTAGTCTCTTATCTTTTATCTTATTTAAATTATCCTTACCTAAATAATTATTTACAGTCTTTACCCTATTTTCATAATCAGTTGTAAAGTTTATATAATTGATAAAGATTTGATTATTGAGATTAAGATACTTTTTAATGTCTTCATTATCAAAATTGCTTGTTAATACCATTTCTGAAGGGTTGATCTTTTCTATTTGGTCTATAGCTTTTTTTCCTAAATTTTGACTTAGGGTCTTTATTTCAAGACCAACAAGTTTTCCTGTAGAAATATCACAATATGCCATAGCAAGACCATATTCATTTTCAAATATGGAAAGTAAATAGTTATTCTCTTTGTTTTCTAAAGATTCCATATCAGTCAGAGTACCAGGTGTTATAACTCTTGTAATAGCTCTTTTTACTAGCCCTTTTGCATCCTTAGGATCTTCAATTTGATCACATAAGGCAACTTTGTAGCCTTTTTTTACAAGTCTATTTACATAAGTGTCTATTACATGGTGAGGAACTCCACACATAGGGGCCCTATCGACATGACCACATTCTTTGCCAGTAAGAGTTAATGATAAAACTTTAGCTGTTATAATTGCATCATCAAAAAAAGTCTCGTAAAAATCTCCAACCCTATAAAGGAGGAGTGCATCTTTAAAATCATTTTTGACATCAACATAATGTCTTAGCATTGGTGTTAATTTTTCGTATTTAAATTTGCTAGTCATCTTTCACTCATTTCTTCTTATCTTAATAAAATAAACTGTCACAGTTTAGTAACAGCCTATTTATTGAATATTAAGAGTTTTTACATTTGTTATCCAGCTATTAGCACTTTTGGTAGTAGTATCTATTACAACTAAAGAACCGTAAGAAGGGTTATATTCTATAACCGGCTCGCCATCAATTCTATAAACTAAATAAACCCTATCAACCTCAAGAGCTACAGACATTGGAAATCTATTTGAATTTCCATCTGTATCTTCTATTGAAATAACAGGTCTTTCTCTTAAATTATAGTCAAGATTTCCTACAAGTTTCTCTAGTGAAACACCCTCAACTTTTACTTTTTCCAAGCCATTGTTTATATAAACTTCTTTACTGCTTCCAGCTCTTTTTTTAAGCTCTCTAATAGAAAATGATTTTATCTCATCACCATTTCCTTTAATTATAATTATATTGTTATCATATTTAGCCATATTAATGTCATCTATTTTAGCTTTAATAAAAAACCCAATAATTATTAATACAACTATGAATACAACCAACATAAATAAGTTGTATTTATTTTTTCTCAAGAATCTATTCATAGTTATTACTTACCAGTTGACCCAAAACCGCCATCGCCTCTTTCGCTATCAGAAAGTTCATCTACTTTTTCTATGTCACAACTTAAATAAGGCTGAATAACTAATTGAGCAAGTCTATCACCATTTTCTATAACTTGATTTTCTTCTCCATAATTATAGAAAAATATCATTAATTCTCCCCTATAATCAGAATCTATGACACCAACGGTATTTGCAAGCATTAAATGCTTTTTAACACCTGTCGATGACCTAGGGTAAACTGCTCCAAAGTATCCCTCAGGAATTTCCACAAAAATTCCTGTATGAATTTTGACAGTTTCTTTTGCTTTTATAATAATATCCCTGTCACTTTTACAGTATAAATCTATACCTGCAGAGTGTTCTGTAGCATAAGCTGGGATTTGGCCATCAGTTTTAATCTTCAAAATATTTTTTTTCATTACAATCACCTTCTAATTTAATATACCAATTTTAGCTACACTTTACAATTACAAGTATAATATAGAAAAGGAGTGAATATGGAAAATATAACAAAACGTTTTTTAAAGTATATATCATTTGATACAAAAAGTGATCCTGAAAAAGGTGAAAGTCAAAAACCATCATCTGATGGCCAATTATTACTTGCTAATGAATTGAAAAAAGAATTAGAAGATTTAGGACTAAATCCAACTATTAATGAAGAGGGGTTTCTATTCTGCAAAATACCAGCAAATTCAGATAAGGATCTACCTAAAATTGGTTTTATTTCACACATGGATACTTCTCCAGAGATGTACGGAAAAATAGATGATCCACAAATAATAAATTATGAAGGTGGGGATATAAAACTAAATGATGAAAAATATATTAAAGTCGAAGAATTCCCATATCTTGAAAAGTTAAAGGGAACAACAATTATCACTACAAGGGGCAAATCTCTCCTAGGAGCAGATGATAAAGCCGGTATAGCTGCTATTATGACAGCTATAGAATATATGGTAAATAATCCTGATTTCAAACATGGAGAGGTAAGGATAGCCTTTACTCCAGATGAAGAAATCGGAACTGGATGCGATACTTTTGATGTTAAGAACTTCGACGCTGACTTCGCCTATACAATAGATGGAGGCATCCTTGGTGAGCTTGAATATGAATCATTCAATGCGGCTGATGCGAAGATAACTATACATGGCAAATCCATCCACCCTGGTAGCGCCAAAAACACAATGATTAACTCTATAACTATCGCAAATGAATTTGACAGGTTATTAGGCTATGTGAGACGCCCAGAGCATACTGAAGGCTATGAGGGCTTTTTTCACCTACTTAAGATTAACGGAGATATAGAAACAACTAAACTAGAATATATAATTCGTGATCATGACAGGAATACTTTCGAAAAAATGAAAAAAGAGATTATATCTAATGCAGATTTCCTAAATGAAAAATACGGAAATATTATAGATGTAAAATTAACAGATAGTTATTATAATATGGGTGATATTATAAAAGACAACTTAGATATTGTCGAATATGCTAAAAAAGCAATGGAAGATCTTGGTATAAAACCACTCATCAGCCCTATTAGAGGAGGTACAGACGGATCTAAATTGTCATTTATGGGTCTTCCTTGTCCAAACATTTTCACTGGCGGTATGAATTTCCATGGGATTTATGAGCTTATTCCAATAGAACATATGGTAAAATCTAGCCAAGTTGTTCTCGAAATTATTAAACTTATAGAGATGTCTAAATAAGAAAAGGTTTGTAAAATTTCCTGATTTATAGTATTATAGATATATGAGTAATGCATAGTTGAATTATAAAGGAGATATTATGACAAATCAAAAAATTTCAAATGCAAATCAATACAGAGGTAATGATGAACTCGACAAAAAAATGAGGGAATCAGATAAGAACAGTGGTGGCGAATCACTAGATAAAAAACTTGGTCCAGACCAAGAAAATCTTAGATCAATTAATGATGAAGCAGATGAAAACTCTAATGTAGGTGCAGAAGCCAGAAGAACTAGAGCAGATTTCTCAGAAAATCCATCAGAAGACTAAGTAAATTAAAAGCTAGCCAAATGGCTAGCTTTTTTAGTCTCTTATTTCTTTTCTTAGTATATCTCCCTCTTCGAGTGGAAAATCTACTTTTATTTTAATTAATTGTTTTGGTATATTTGCAACCTCAACTTCTTGACCCTTTTCATCTTCCATATAATCAATTATTAAAGTATAAAAATCCTTAGAATTGCCAAAAATTTCTATTTGATCACCCTTAAAGAACCTATTTCTCTGCTCAATAGTCGCTATTTTTGATTCTTTATCATAATCTTTTACTACACCAATAAAATCATAATTTCTTATATATGATGAAGATGTATAAATTTGGTCGTTCTCATCAGTCTTTTTATAGAAAAATCCTTTGGTAAAGTACCTGTGGCTTGCTTTACTTATTTCATCAAAATATTTTTTACTAACTTCTTTGCTATAGGTTCCTTCGTAGTAGCTATCTATAACCTGCCTATAAGATCTGATTACTGTTGCAACATAAAAAGGAGTCTTCATCCTACCTTCGATTTTAAAACTGTCTATTCCTGCCTCAATTAACTTGTCAACTTCCTCAATCAAGCAGAGATCTTTAGAATTCATAATAAAAGTGCCACCATGACCATCTTCTTCAATTGGGAAGTATTCCCCTGGTCTAGTTTCTTCCTGAAGTGAATATTTCCACCTGCATGGTTGCGCACAATCACCCCTATTTGCATCACGACCTGTCATATAACTGGACAATAGACACCTACCAGAATATGAAATACACATTGCACCGTGAACAAAACATTCTATTTCCATATCTTCTGGTGCATTTTTTCTTATCTCAGTTATCTCGTCTAGAGATAATTCACGTGCAAGTATTATTCTTTTAGCCCCCATTTCATACCAAAAATTAACTGTTGCTGAGTTTGTCACAGATGCTTGAGTTGAAATGTGAAGATCTATATTGGTATATTTTTTAGCTAAAGAAAAAATACCCGGATCAGAGATTATAAGTGCGTCTATACCTATTGTATCTAGGTTTTCCAAATACTCTACAATACCTTCCATATCTCCGTCATGAGGCATAATATTCATAGTTACATGAACCCTTACATTTCGTTCATGAGCATAAGCAACTGCCTCTCTTAATTCATCGTTATTAAAATTTTTGGCATTGGCTCTAAGACCAAAATTATCTCCAGCTAGATATACGGCATCTGCACCGAACTTTATGGCTGTTTTTAATTTTTCAAAATCACCCGCGGGGGCTAATAATTCTACTTTTCTATTTTTCATTATTTCTCCTAACACTCAAGGTAAGTCCGTCCCCTATTGGGATAACAGATGTAATAAAATCATCAAGATCTGTTATATAGGCTAGGAAATTCCTAAGTCTTTTAACTAAAGTATTCTTTCTTTTTTCCATTATATCATCATTGCAAACTTCGCCCCTAAACAAGACGTTATCTGCAATTATAATTCCGCCTTCGTTAAGAAGCTTACTTGTTATTTTGAAATAATCTAAATATCTAGACTTATTTGCATCTATAAAAACAAAATCAAAGCCTTGATTTATATTTCTCAAGGCTTTCATTGCGTCATCGTTAATTAGATTGACATTTACATTATATTTTTCAAAATTTTTTCTTGCGATATCTGCTGTTTCCTTATCTAATTCAATGCTTGTAATGTCCGCACCAGTATATTTTTTAAAACAAAGTGATGAATATCCAATAGCTGTACCTATTTCTAAGATTTTTTTAGGTTTAGCAATCTTGAGGATTGAAATTATAAACGCTTTAGTTTGACTGTTCATAATTGGCACGTCATTTTCTTTAGCATATTTTCTTAATTCAACAAAGTCAGTATCGTTAAGCAAATCTTCTATAAAAAGGGAAGTGTGTTCGTAATTAATATTTCCCATCTTCTATCTCTGATATTACTGGTAGTATCATTGGATCTCTACCAAGTTCATTATATATATAAGATTTTAAATCTTCTCTAATCTGATATTTTATTTGGCTTAAGGCTTTGATGTCTTGCTTCTTGCACTTATTAATAGATCTTAATACAACATCTTTTGCATTTTCAATAATATCTTGGTTTTCTTTTACATAGACGAATCCACGTGACACTATTTCAGGTCCCGCCAATAATTCTTGTGTATGTCTATCAAAGGTTATGGATACAACTAAGAGTCCATCTTCAGATAAGTGTTTCCTATCTTTAAGAACAATGTTGCCTACATCACCAATTCCTGACCCATCAACAAGTACGTTCCCTGCTTGTACTTTCCCTTTAATACCAGCAGATTTTTTTGTAAATTCAATTACATCACCATTTTCACATATAAAAATATTTTCTTTTGGTTGTCCCATGTCTTGAGCGATTTCAGAATGTTTTTGGAGTTGTCTGATTTCACCATGGGCTGGGATCAAATATTTTGGCTTAATTAATTGATACATTAATTTAATTTCTTCTTGGCAAGCGTGTCCAGATGCATGGACCTTAGCTAAGGATGAGTAAATTATCTTGCAACCTATCTTAGTTAGGTTATTGATAGTTGTATTTATAGCCATCTCATTACCTGGTATAGCAGATGATGATAAGATAACCATATCTGTTTCGTTTAAGGTAATTTGTCTATGTTCTTTATTTGCCATTCTTGTAAGAGCACTTAAAGGCTCTCCTTGTGTTCCTGTTGAGAGGATAACAAGTTCATCATCAGCGTATTTTTTAATGGCTTTCATGTCAATTAGAGTATTTTTCTTAATATTTAAATAACCCAATTCATTTGCTATCCTGACGTTATTTAACATTGACCTACCAGAAAGCGCTACTTTTCTATTATATTTTTCAGCCGCTGTAATAATTTGTTGAACCCTATGGAGATTGGATGCAAAAGTTGCAACTATTATCCTAGACTTAGCTTGTCCAAATATCTCAACAAATGTTTCGCCAACGACTTTTTCGCTTAGAGAAAATCCTTCTCTTTCTACGTTAGTAGAATCTGCAAATAATGCTAAGACACCTTTCTTGCCTAATTCTGCAAGTCTTTGAATGTCTGTTGGATCATTATCAATTGGTGTAAAGTCCATTTTGAAATCTCCAGTGAAAATTATTGTTCCAACAGGAGACTTAACAGCTATAGCACATGAATCTGGAATTGAGTGGCTTACTCTGATAAATTCAGCGCTTAAGCTACCAGCTTTTACTGTATTATTAACATTGACCATCTTAATCTTATTTGGATTTAGGCCATGTTCTTTAAATTTGTTTTCAATAAGACCCTTGGTTAATTTTGAGCAATAAACATTTGTATCCACATTCTTTAAAAAATATGGTATGGCACCAACGTGGTCCTCGTGACCATGGGTTACAAATATGCCCTTTAGTTTTTGTTTATTCTCTTCTACATAGGTAAAATCAGGTATAACAATATCAACCCCTAGCATTTCTTCATTTGGAAATGTTAGACCGCAGTCTATCATTATCATGTCATTTCCATATTCCACTAGTGCACAGTTTTTACCTACTTCATGTAATCCACCTATTGGGATTATTCTTAATTTTTTTTCATTTGTCATTATTTCTCCTCATTATTCTGACAATCGGAACAGATTCCATAAATTCTTAAAGAATAATAGGATAAATCAAAATTATAATTTTCCTTTAGGGATTTTTTTACATCATCATACGACAAAAATTCATCTTCCAGAATTTTCCCACAAGAAGTACATATAATGTGATCGTGGTGATCACTTTCAGGATCAATAATTTCATAAGTATAAGCTTGATCTGTAAACTCTTGCTTATTAACTATCCCTAACTCATCAAAAATATTTAAAGTTCTATAGATAGTAGCAATACCAACTTGTTTATGGTCCTGGTGGACTATAGAAAAAAGTTGTTCTGGTGTCAGATGTTTTTTTGAAGAGCTTTTTAAAACATTAAAAATCAATTCTCTTTGTTTGGTGAATTTTTGGTTATTTTTTTCAAAAATTTTTCTTACTTCATCAATGTTCATCTTTTTCCCTTTTCATCTCTTCATAAAATTCAATAATTTCATTTAGTTCGTTTGAATCTTCAATAGTTTTGAAGTTTATAAGGTCATTTGTATTATAAACTTCTAAAATCATTATCATATCGTCGCCAATTTTCTTAAGCGCGGCATAATTTTTATCATCTATTCCGAATGTATCCACTATATTAAATTCGACTTCATTATTATTTTCATCCAGTAAAAAGATACTATTCATTATTTCTCCTGTCTAAATAAGTTTGCAATATAAAACTTGCAGCAATTTTGTCAATATGAGCTTTTCGATTTTCTCGTCTAACACTCATATCGATTAGTACTGATTCAGATTGGATTGTGGTAAGTCTTTCATCTTGATAGACAATTTCTGTATCAATTCTTTTTTTAATCAGGTCAACAAAACTAATAATCCTCATAGATTGTGGACCCATAGTATTGTTCATATTTTTAGGTAGCCCTACAACTATTAATGAAATATCATTTTCAACAAATATTTTTTCAATCCTATCTATATCAAATTTTGCTTTAGTTCTTTTTATTGTTTCATAGGGTTGGGCAGTTATAAACAAAGGGTCGCTAAGAGCGACACCTATTGTTTTATCCCCTACATCAAGCCCCATTATCCTACTCATTGATATAATTATTTAATAATTCTTCTAATATCTTATCTCTGTCTACTGCTCTAATAAGCTTTCTGGCATTATTATGAGCGGTTATATAGGTTGGATCTCCAGATAGTAGATAACCTACTATTTGAGAATTTGGCTTATAACCCTTATCCTCTAAAGCCTTGTAAACTGTTGTAAGGATTTCTCTAATATTGTTCTTCTCAATGTCTTCTCTCTTGAAAAGCATAGTTTCATTAAGCTTATTAATATCAGTCATTTATTACTCCTTTATTATTTCGTAGGCCCTCTTAAGTGCCTTATCTAAGGCTGAAATATCACTTCCACCAGCTTGGGCGAAGTTCTTTTTACCGCCTCCATTACCTCCAGTGATTTGAGCAATTTCTCTTACGATTTTGCCTGCATTATATTTATCAGTTAGGTTATCATCAACTGACACAGTAAATATAATCTTATCGCTTACTGTAGCAAAAATAATAACTAAATTATCGTATTCATTCTTAAATTTATTTTCTAATTCTCTTAATTCATCGACACTTGCGTTATCAAATTTTGCTATTAGTAGATTTACACCGTTTACTTTTTCGATTTTGGATTTAAGTTCACTGTATACATCTTTATTTGATTGAGATTTCAATCTTTTGATTTCACTATCTTTGGATGCTATTTCTGATTTTAATGAATTAATTTTTGATTTAATGTTATTTATATTAGCATCTAAGTCATTAGCTATTTCTTTAATGGTGTTTTCCTTAGAAATTAATTCTTCGAAAACAGCCCTACCTGTTATAGCTTCGATTCTTCTAACACCTGCAGCTGCAGATGATTCTGATTTTATCCTAAACATCAATACTTCGGCTGTATTATTTACATGGCAACCACCACATAATTCTATAGAATAATCACCCATAGAAACAACCCTAACAATATCTTTATATTTATCTTCGAATAGGGCAACTGCACCCAATTCTTCTGATTTTTTATAATCCATGTATTCCTTTTTTACAGGAAGCTGTTCTCTGATTTTAGCATTGATTTCTTCTTCGATTTTTCTAAGCTCTTCATTACTTAGAGCCTTGTTATAAGTAAAATCAAATCTTAATTTATCTTCGTCTACTAAAGAACCAGCCTGGTTTATATTTTGACCAAGTACATTCTTTAGGGCCTTATCTAATAAGTGAGTCGCAGAGTGATTTCTTTGTATGTCTAATCTTCTTTCTAGATCAATTACAAAACGAGCAACACTACCCTTGACAAATTCACCCTCTGTCACTTCCACATAGTGGAATATAATATCATTCTTCTTTTGAACATCAACTACTTTTGCACAAGCATTTGAAGTTTTAATAAAGCCTGTATCAGCGACTTCTCCACCACCTTCTGGATAAAATGAAGTCTTATCACTAACTATTATACCTTTATTTGGTGCTTTTATCGAAGAATTTTCTTCTCCATCAACAAAAATAGCAAGTAATTTTCCTTCAAGATCAAAGTTTTCATAACCTTGGAAGTCAGTTTTTTCTAGATGATCAGCTAAAAGATTGTCGTGTTTATGCTTGTTGTCAGTTTTTCTTGCGTTTCTTGCAAGATTTCTCTGATTTTCCATTTCTTCTTCAAATTTTTCATCATCAACATCTAAATTCTTTTCTTCTAAAATTTCTTTTGTTAAATCAAGTGGGAATCCATAGGTATCATATAATTTAAAGGCTTCACTACCGTCTAGAATTTTAATATTATTTTTTTCCATATCAGCAATTAGGCTGTCTAATTTTTCTAAACCTTGGTTGATTGTTTTTTGGAACCTATCTTCTTCATCACTGATAACTTTATGGATGTTATCCATGTTATCAACAAGTTCATCATATTCAACCTTATAAGTTTCTATTACCTTATCTACAATTTTATTTAAGAATGGGCCTTCAATACCTAATAATTTACCATGTCTATAAGCTCTTCTTATAAGTCTTCTTAAAACGTAACCACGTTTTTCATTTGATGGAATAACGCCGTCAGACACTAAAAATGTCATGGCTTTTGCATGGTCAGCGATTACCCTTATAGATACATCATCCACCTTGTTAGCCTTATATGTTTTTCCAGATAATTTTTCAATTTCAGATATAATTTCTTTCATTACATCTATTTCAAAAATATTATCTTTACCTTGAAGAATCATGGCGATTCTTTCAAGACCCATACCTGTATCTATATTTGGATGGCTTAAATTAGTATAGTTACCTTGATTATCCTTGTTAAATTGAGTAAATACCAAGTTCCATACTTCCATAAACCTATCAGAATTATCATTACCTGGTTGGTTGTCATTTTCATCAACAGCTCTTTCAGGACCCCTATCAACATAAATTTCTGAACATGGACCACAAGGACCTACTTCTAGTTCCCATAAGTTATCTTCTTTGCCTTGTCTTAAAATTCTTTCTGCTGGCATACCAATTTCATCATGCCAAATATTATATGCTTCATCATCATCGTAATAAACTGTTACCCATAAATCGTCTTTATTAATTTCAAGTTTTTTTGTTAGGAATTCAAAAGCCCAGTTAATAGCTTCTCTTTTAAAGTAATCTCCAAATGAAAAGTTTCCAAGCATTTCAAAAAATGTACCGTGGCGTTCAGTTTTACCAACCCTTTCAATATCGCCTGTTCTTACACATCTTTGTGAAGAGGTGGCCCTATTATTTTTCATCTTTAATTCACCGGTGAAATATTTTTTAAGAGGCGCCATACCTGCGTTAATTAATAATAGTGTGTCATCATCAATTGGTGTTAGAGGAAATGATTTTAAAAGTGTGTGATTTTTCTCATTTCCAAAAAATTCTAGATAGCTTTTTCTAAGCTCGTTCATTCCTAAGTTTTTCATTAATTCTCCTTAAATTTCGTGTTTAACAATATTTTCTAAAGTAATAGAGTCAATGGCTGCGTTTATTAAGTAATCAAGCTTACTGAAGAGATCATAGGCATCGCATTTTTCACTACAATCAAACTTTCCGCTTACGCATTCGCTTGTTGTCATATCACCTTCTAAACTCCTTAGAATTTGACCAATGGTTATGCTAGATAAATCGCTTTTTATCTTATAACCTCCCTTTGGGCCTCTGCTTGATTTAATAAGACCATCTTTTTTTAAGACTCTAACTAACTGTTCTAAATAATTTTCTGATAAATTTAATTTTTCGCTTATTTCAGAGACAGGTATAAAACCCTTATCTTGGTTTTCTGCTATATAGCATATCGCTCTTAATCCATACCTACCTCTCGTAGATAATTTCATATATACCCCTATACTGTAATCAAATCTTTCATAGCTTCAAAAAACTTCTCACCTATGCCCTTGACATTTTTAATATCTTCGATTTTTTCAAATCTTTTTTCTTTTCTATAGTCTAGGATAGCCTGAGCTCTTTTCTCACCGACATTTGGTAATGTCATTAGCTCTTCCTTGCTTGCCAAGTTAAGATTAATCTTTTGACTTGAAGATGTAGCAGCATTAGATGTGGTATCACCAGTTGTCAGATTTGTATTATTAGTATTTATGTTTTGATTTTCATCAACATTAGGTATGTATATTTTCATTTGATCTTCTAACCTTAAGGCAAGGTTAATAGAGTTTTTGTCGGCTTTATCAGTAAAACCACCCGCTCTTTTTACAAGATCATCTAACCTATCTCCATCCTTTATATCATATACTCCAGAGTTTTTAACTTCTCCTGAAATATAAACTTTCTTATCTTGACTAGATAAATCATCTCTAACTTCTTCTTTATCTTTCTCGGTGTTTTCATCAACCGAACTTGTCATTTCGATTTCATCTTCATTTTTATTAAGAAGATTTTTGAAACCACCGTTAGCAAATAAATTTGCTAGAAGAAAAGCAAGAAATATAATTCCTGCAAAAATGATTTTATCTTTCCTATCCTTAGGCATATCATCTCCTATAAAAGGTATGAGAAATTAATTTTCCCACAGATTATCTAAATCATAAAATTCTCTTTGTTTTTGAGTAAAGATATGGACAATGATGTCTCCTGCATCAATTAAAATCCATTCTCCCTCTCTAAAGCCTTCTTTAGATTTAATATCATAACCTTCTTTGTGCAAATCATCTTCTATATAGTCAGCTAAGGCTCGTGTTTGATTAATAGAATTACCTGTGGCAACAATGAAATAATCTGCTACAGATGAATCTTCAAGTTTAATGACATTTATATCATCCGCTAATTTATCTTCTAATGTTTTAACTATTACATCTAATTTTTCCATTTTTCTCCTCAATCAAGTAGTTTCTAGCTTCAAAGCTAAGAGGATTTATCAAAGCTTTTTTATTTATTAAAAAAACAATATTGCTATCTAATAATAAAAGTAAAGCATCGTCAAGGTTGTTATAAGCAACCTCTCTAATATTTTCAATACCTTCAAATTCACGTCCCGGTTCTATTGCATCAGCTATAAAAATAATCTTTTCTAAATCACTCATAGCTTTCCTACCAGTTGTGTGGTATTTAATAGCATTTAATATATCCTCATCATATATATTATACACTTTTTTTGCTACTTCTGCTCCTAAAAATGCATGGAGGACAGAATCTTTTATTGAACTTACTGGATAAGCAGCCCGGTCGATATTGAATTTTTTTATATAAGATTCTTCATTGTATTTAGCGCAGTCATGGACAAGACCAGACATAAATGCTTTTTTAGGGTCTACATCGAACTTAACTGCCATTTTTTCTGCAGTTTTAGCTACTCTTAAACTGTGTTCAAATCTTTTTTCTCCAATATCGTGTTTTAATTTTTCATATATTTTTGTTAAATCATTCATATAAATGCCTATTTTTAACTATATAATCAACTTCATCTCTTACTAAATATTTTATACTTTTATCTTCTTTTACTAAGGTCCTAATTAAGGTTGAAGAAATATTAACATTTAGAATATTTATTAGGTATATGTTTGGATTAGCTTTACGAATTTTATTTACTTTTTTTACTAGCTTACCATCCTCTTCTATTCCTTCCCTTGCGAATACAATAATGTTATAGCCTAATATTTTTTCATAATTTCTCCAAGAATCTATAGTCATGAAGGAATCTTCACCCATGATATAAAAAATTTCATGATTACTTAAATGACTCGTAAAGTAGTCTAGTGTTTCATGGGTGTATCTAACTTCATCGTTTGATGACTCATAAGTGGATAGGATTATTTTTGGATTATCCTTGATAGCCTCATAGACCATTTCTACCCTCAAGTCAGCTTTTGTCTTGTTTATATTTTTTTTATGAGGTGGGTTCGAGCTTGGTAAAATTATTACCCTGTCTAAATCCATCTGATTAATCGCATTTTCTATCACAATTAAATGACCAAGATGAATTGGATCAAAAGTCCCACCATAAAGACCTATTCTCATTATAAATTATAAATATTTGTGTCGTTTTTTCTATATATAGTGAAAATTGAACCGATGTGCGAAATAAATTCACAGTTTAATTTTTCAACTATAGTATCAATGATATAATCAGCATCATCAAGGTTGTTGTTTAAAATTTTAATCTTAATCAATTCTCTCGCTTCAAGAGCTTCATCAATTGCTTCTAGTAATTGATCAGATATTGAAAATTTTCCAATATTTATTATTGGCTTAAAATCATGAGCTTCTTGTTTTAACATAGCTCGTTGTTTACCTGTTAACATAATTCCTCCTATTCATAATATTCAAAGACAATATCGCCCACAGCAACACTATCTCCGTCTTGTATTCCCATTTCTTTTAATTTATCAAATACGTCCATTTCTCTAAGAGTTGATTCAAAGTAAATCATTGAGTCGTAATCGTCAATATTTACTTTCTTTAAGAGGTTGTCTACCCTCTTACCGTAAACTAAGTATATATCATTTTCTTTCTTGATATTTAAGTCAAAATCAATTTCTTTATTGTAGAAATCTTCTAAGAATTTTTCATCAACTTCTTCATATAGAGCGAATTCTTCTTCACTTGATTTTTCAAGTTCTTCTGTGACATAATCAATCATTTCCTTTATACCAGCTGTAGTCGCTGCAGAAATTTTAAATATCTTATAAGCATCATCATATTGTTCAATAAATTTTGCTGCATTATCATTATAATCAAGCTCACACTTATTTAAAGCAACAATCATTGGCTTCTCAGAAAGTTTTTTATTGTAAAGTTTTAATTCCTTATTGATAAGCTTGAAGTCTTCAATTGGGTCTCTGCCCTCAAGACCAGAGATATCAACAAGATGAATCAAAATCCTACATCTTTCTATGTGCCTTAAAAAGTCATGGCCTAGTCCTGAACCTTCACTAGCACCCTCAATCAAACCAGCTATATCTGCAACAATAAAGCTTCTTTCATTATCTACCTTAACAACACCTAAATTTGGATCGATAGTTGTAAAATGATAATTTGCAATCTTTGGTCTAGCTTTTGTAATTACAGATAATAGTGTTGATTTTCCTACATTAGGAAGGCCTACAAGTCCTACATCTGCAAGGACTTTTAATTCAAAAATTAGATCTATTTCCTGACCTTTTTTACCAGATTCGGCAAATCTAGGAGCCTGCCTTATAGAATTTTTGAAGTGGACATTTCCACGACCACCCCTACCACCTTTTGCTATCAAAAATTCTTCACCATCATTTTTCATATCTTTGATAATGGTATTAGATTCTGCTTCTCTAATTAATGTACCAACAGGAACAGGAATATAAAGGTCTTCGCCTTTTTTACCAAACTTCTTGCTCTTTCCACCCTGTTCACCATTTTCTGCTTCAAAATTCTTCTTATATCTAAACTCATCAAGTGTGGATAGGTTTCTAGTTGCTTTGATAATTATTGAACCACCGTCACCACCATCACCACCAGCGGGACCACCTGTTGGCTCATACTTTTCTCTTCTCCAAGCAACAGCACCATTGCCTCCATCTCCTGCTTTTATGCTAATTTTTGCAATATCAATCATAACTTTCCTTTCATAAAAAAAGGCTTGCCAAAGGCAAGCTTAATTTTTTATCAATTATTGTGCATAAACAGAGACTTGTTTTCTGCTTTTGCCTTTTCTTTCAAATTTTACAACGCCTTCGCAAGAAGCATAAAGAGTATCATCAGAACCTCTTTTTACATTGTTACCTGGGTGAATTTTTGTTCCTCTTTGTCTAACAATGATTGTTCCAGCATTTACAAATTGACCATCAGCTCTTTTTACACCAAGTCTTTTAGCTCTTGAGTCTCTACCGTTCTTAGATGAAGAAACTCCCTTTTTACTTGAAAATCTTTGTAAATTAATATTTAATATCATATTTTCTCCTTATAATTTAATTTAACGTAGCTGCCATAATTACCCAAAAGTGTTTCAATACCTGTCTTAAAATAATCAAAAATGACATCTGTATCCCTATTAGGACTACTAATAGAAACAGTCATTATTATTTCATTATCTGAAAAATTAACGTCATCAGCATATTTGTCAAGACTATTAACACAGCTATAGGCAAGTATAGTGACAGCTGAACATACAAGGTCTTTACCATACTCATCGTAATTGGCGTGACCTTCAATTTCAAAACCTACTATTTCGTCTTTTTTATTGATTAATAAATTAATATTAATCATTAAAGACTTATGCTATTAATTTTTACTAAAGTATAAGGTTGTCTGTGGCCGTGTTTTTTTCTATATTGTTTTTTAGGTTTATATTTATAAACCACAATCTTCTTATCTTTATTTTGATCTTCTACTGTTGCTGTTACCTTTGCACCTTCAACTAATGGAGCACCAACTTTAAGGTCTCCGTCATTAGATACTAATAGTACTTGATCAAAATCTACAGTCTCACCAACTTCGTAAGCAAGTTTTTCAACTCTTACTAAGTCACCTTCTGATACTTTGTATTGTTTTCCACCTGTCTTAATAATTGCGTACATGGAAAGCCTCCTATTTATAATATTCTCGCCAGCATTCGGGGATCAGAACCCTAACTGAGCGGTCTACTGATATATATTACTTCTGTATTATTATTTTGTCAAGCAATATCAATAATTTCCATATTCTTTATTGCTTCATCTTCTAAGGCATCAATATCTAGATTTTCTTCACTCATTTTTATAAAATTTAATTTTGGTTTTGTCACTGGACTATCAGGTGCAAAAATTGAACAACAGTCATCATAAGGTTCTATAGATTTATCATATGAACCTATCTTCAATGAAATATCGATGATATCTTTTTTATCCATCGCTATAAGTGGTCTTAAGATTGGTAAATCTGACGAATCATTTATAACTGCAACTGATTCTATAGTTTGACTTGCAACTTGACCTAGTGATTCTCCTGTTATTAATGCTTGATAGGCATTAGCTTCTGAAATTTTATTAGCTATTCTCATCATAAATCGACGAGATAAAATTGTTGTTTCTCTTCTTTCACAATTTTGATTTATTGCTTTATATATATTAGCAAGATTGACTGAGTAAACTCTCATTTTTCCTGTATAGGCAGACATAATTTCAGCAAGGTCTATCGCTTTTTGTAAGGCTCTTTTGGATGTAAAAGGGTATGAATGAAAGTGTAGGCAATCTATTTTCATTCCTCTTTTTGCAACCATAAATCCCGCTACAGGTGAATCAATACCACCAGATAAAAGTAGAAGTCCCTTTCCAGATGATCCGATTGGAAGGCCTCCTAATCCTTTAAATCTCTTAGAATAGACATAAACATTATCTTTAACATCAATAAACACTCTAAAATCTGGATTATGAACATCTACCTTAAGGTTAGGGAAATCTCTAAGAATAAATCCACCAATCTTGGCAGAAAGCTCAGGTGACTTAAATTCGAATGCCTTGTCAGTCCTCTTACAATCAACTTTAAACGTATAGTTCTTTCCAGTAAAATATTCCTCGAGATCAAGTTTACATGCCTTGTAAATATCATCGAGGTTTTTGCTTGTTTTTATTACATAAGAAACATATGAGATTCCAAAGACTTTAAGAATATTGTTTTTTAATTTGTCAAAATCTTTTTTATCAGCCTTAATATAAAGCTTTGAAGATTCTGAATACATATCCTCGTAAGGGATATCTCTTATGTTTCTTTTTATATTATCAATGGCAGTTTTATAAAAAATATGCCTATTTTTACCCTTTAGAAAAATCTCTCCAAAGCTAACCGATAACATCCATTCCATTACATAACCATCCTTATCATATCTATACTTGATTTCAAAACTTTTAAAGTACAATCTAAATCTTCCTTAGTTATTTCACTAGAAAAAGAAAACCTAATTGCACCATCCATATATTTCTTTTCAATACCTAAGGCACTTAAAATCCTGCTATAATCACCCTTGGAACAAGCGGAGCCACTTGATACATAAATTTCTTCTTCTTCGAGCATATGTAGAAGAACTTCTGACTTAATATTAGCAAATGCCACATCTAAGATATAAGGTGATGAATTATTTAAAGGTGATATTATATAGGTATCATAAATATTATCCTCGATTAATGTTCTTAGATAATGGTTAAGCTCTTTAATATATTCATACTCATTAGATTCGACCTGTTTTTTTAAGGCGATGCCGCAAGCATATATAGCTGGTGGATTATTGGTCCCTGAAGAAATTATCTCTTGATAACCCCCATCTAAGAGTGGTCTTATTTTCCCTTGGGCATTTTTTCTTATATAAAGTCCACCAAGCTGTTTAGGTCCATGAAATTTGTGAGCAGAAAAACTCATTATATCTATACCTAACTCTTTAACATCACAAGGAATTTTCCCCATAGCCTGAGTCGCGTCAATATGAATCACTATATCTTTATTATAATCTTTAATGATTTTTGAAATATTTTTTATATCTTGGATTGTACCAATTTCATTATTTACATATATAAAAGAAACAAAAGTGACTTTATCATCTAATTTATTTTTCAAATCCTCTTCGTTTAAAAACCCATACTTATCATTATTTACATACCTTATCTCATCGAAATTTGCATGTTTAAAAGCATTAAAAACCGAAGAATGCTCAATTTTACTTGTGAGAGCAACTCCTTCAAAGGATTTTATAGCTATATTATTCGACTCAGTCGCTGATTTTGTGAAAAATATTTCAGATTCGTTAGAAGATATCAATTTACCAATGTATTTTTTTGTATCCTTTATCAAATTTTCTGCTTCCATCCCAAAGCTATGAAGAGCACTAGGGTTTGCAAAATAATTTTTACAAACATCCACATAGGCTTTAAGTGCTTCATCATACATTTTTGTTGTCGCAGCATTATCTAAATATATCATATGTACACCTCAATTATATCATTATATTAGAGCTTAAAGATATTACAAGAAAGCTCAACCAATAATGATTATTTAAAGTTAATAACAGTATAATGAGTATATGATTAGTAAAAAAATAAGAATTAATGGCAAAAAATTAAATAAAGATGAACTTGTCTTAGATATAGAAACTACAGGACTTGATTTTAGAAATGACAAGTTAGTTCTTTTAGGACTTGTAAAAATAGAAAATGATAGCGCTTATATTTTTCAACACTTTGCGCAAGATGATTCTGAAGAAATTAAGTTGTTAAATATATATCTTAGGGAGATAAAAAATAAAAAAATAATCACTTTTAATGGTGATACCTTTGACATACCATTCTTAAATTCTAGGCTCATCTCACATAAACTCTTTCCGGTATTTCCAGAATCCAGCCAAGATATTTATAAAATTATAAAATGGCATTCAAAATTTTTTTCATATGACTCTATGAAGCTTGTAGCTATAGAAAAATTTATTGGAATTGAGCGAAATGATCCTAGTAGATATAAAGCAATTAGCAAGCTGTCAGAAGATATACTCACAAGAGATAAGCCTTATCCTATTCTTAAACACAATGAAAATGACTTAATAGCAACAGAAGCGCTTTCTGATATCGAAAATTTCTATATAAATAAATTAAGTATCGATAGCAAAATCGGTAAGTTTTGGATATGCAAGGCTAACATTAATAAGGATATAGGAAACTTTGAATTTGAGTCAGAAAAAAAATTAGAGGACTTATTTGTTGCAGAAAATAATTATCAAATAAGCATCAAAGATACCACCATCAAGCTTAATATACACGTTTTATATGGTAGTTTTAATAGAGATATAAATGGATTTGTAACTATAAATCATTTTGATTTAAAAAATGAATCTAACATCGAGGTTAACGATAAATTATTAATAATTAGAGAAGATAGAATTTATAACTATAAGAACTTATTAAATCTATGCAAAAAAATAATAGAGAATCATTACTAATCCTCTATTTCCCAATCTATTACTTTTAAATTGTTTTTCTTTAAAAATTCATTCGTTTTAGAAAAAGGTTTAGAACCCAAAAATCCATTTCGTGCTGAAAGTGGAGATGGATGTGCAGATTCTAGAATCAAATGCCTTGAATTTGTAATCAAGGCTTTTTTTGACCTTGCAAAATTACCCCACAGTATAAAAACTAAGGGTCTCTCTCTTTCATTCAATAGAGATATTATCTTATCAGTAAAAATCTGCCAACCTATCGATTTATGAGAGTTTGGTTTCTTCTCCTCAACAGTAAGACTTGCATTTAATAAAAGTACGCCTTGGCGTGCCCAAGAAATTAGCGTACCATTTTTCGCTGGTTCTAACCCAAGGTCATTGTTCATTTCCTTATAAATATTTCTTAAAGAAGGTGGGAGTTTGACTCCCTTCTTTACAGAGAATGAAAGACCTTCTGCCTGACCAGGATTATAGTATGGATCTTGCCCAAGTATAACAACATTTGTATCTTCAAATGATGAAAGTTCTAAAGATTTAAAAATTTCATCCCTTGGAGGATATATATTTTTTTCTTCATATGCCTTATCTAAAAAACTTTCGATTTTTTTAAAATATTCTTTCTCGAATTCCTCTTTTAGAATAAGATCCCAGTCATTATTTATCTTCATGAATAAAAACAATATACAATATCATTAAGCCACACCCCAAAGTCACAAAAATGTCTGCGATATTAAAAACAGGGAAAGTGAAAAATGAAAATTCAATAAAATCTACTACAAAACCATTAAAAAATCTATCATAAAAATTACCTAAAGCGCCTGAAATAATCATAGCTATACTTACATTTAATATTACAGGATTGCTCTTATATGACTTATAAAAATAATATATCAAATAAAGAACTATAGCTAGTGTTATTATCAAAAAGAAAATTCTTTTATCTTGTAAAATTCCAAATGCCGCTCCCCTATTTTCTAAATAAGTAAGATTTATAAAGGGTGTATTAATTGGCTTTTCTATAAAATTATTAATAGCATATAACTTACTCAGTCTGTCTAAAACAATCCCTAAAACAATTATTAAAATATATATCATTTTACTTTCCTATAACTTATGTGATAATTTCCCTTTTTGCTCAAACCATCAATTTTATCAAAAATAAACCTGCCAAACCTTCTTACAGATATAAGACTATTTTCATCAACTTGAATAGAAGGATCTTCAATAATTTGATAATCTACCTTAACCAATCTCGCCTTTACAATATCCTTAGCCTTGGTTCTTGAAGTTGAAAGAATTAAACCAAGTAAATTATCAAGTCTTAAACTCGATACAAAACCATCATGTAATTCATAGCTCGGTTTAATTAAATCGAGTTTGGCATCTTCTTTTTTAATCAAAGTTATTCTTTCGTTTTTAATTTTACTTAAGTTAAATTCAACAAAATCAGCTTGGTCCAAACTAATAGCAAATACGACTTTTCCATCTAAAATTGAAATATCCCCTATATCATTCCTATCAATACCAAGACTTAAAAGCGCGCCTAAGACGTCTGGATGACTTATATCTTGTGATTCAAATTCCATTACACTTATGTAGTTAGGCTCATATAGAGGCTCATAGAAATAATTTGCAACAAATATTTTTCTTTCAGCGTCTATATTCCCTCCCAAAAAACATATCTTTATAGAATTCTTATTTGCAATTTCAGCAATTGTTTTTTGCTCAAAAGGATCTAAGAAAAAGCTCTTAGTTTCAATTCTCTTATAAAAAGCCTTTTCTAAAATAGATAAGGCCTTTCTTATATTTGTTTTTTTCTGTTTGTCACTTATATGATCTAAATTATATTCTAACGCCATAAAAACAAAAGATCGAATTTAATCGATCTATAGTTGGTTATAATTTCCTTCTGAAATTTGGTCTGCCACAAAAGAATCAATCTCGACCCCATTTGGAGTTATAACAAAAATTCCTTTAGTAACTTTTTTCATGTTACCCTTAAGGGCATATACTGCTCCACTAACAAAGTCAAATATTCTCATTCTTAGATCATTGTCAACCATTTCTAAATTTAAAACTACCACTCTGTTCTTAAGGATTTCTTCTATAACCACTGGACCATCATTATCATAGTCTAAAGGCTCTTGTATTGATATTCTCATATTACTACTCCTAGAAAAACTGCTACTATTAATACTTACAACCTTATCTTCGGTATCATCTGATTTATAGGAATTATTAAAAGAATAATCATCAGAAAAACTTGTTTTGCTTGATTTAAATGAGTCTGTAGCATAAGTGCTATCCTTACTATCATCCAATAAATCACTATAAGTTGTTCTTGGTCTTTTTTCTTCCTTAGCTTCTACATCATCATAATACATCTGATCATCGTCATAATCATCGTAATTATCATCGATACCAATGAATTCTTTAAATCTGTCAAACATTTTTATCATCCTTTGCTTTTTTATCTACTATCATTATATACTAAATAATTATAAAGTAAAAATTTAAAATTCACTTTTTATATCTCTCATCATTAAATCTTTTACAGATTCATCGCAGTCTTTGTTATTAAATAGCACTTCGTAAATTTCACTAGTAATTGGAATCTCTATATTTTTATCTTTAGCTAGTTCATAAACTGATTTTGTTGAAGGTATGCCCTCAACAACCATATTTATCTCATTTTGAATCTGTTCAAGGCTATAGCCTTTACCTAATAAAATTCCAGCTTTATTATTTCGAGAATGCTTGCTAGTTGCAGTTACAATCAAATCTCCAACGCCTGCAAGTCCATTAATAGTTTTAAATTCAGCACCAAAAGCGCATGAAAACCTGCTCATTTCATGGATTCCTCTTGTAACAAGGGCAGCTTTTGCATTATCACCATAGCCAAGACCATGTGCAACACCAATACCAAAGGCAAGAATATTTTTTATGGCTCCACCCAGTTCTACACCAACTAAGTCAGTTGATGAATATACCCTAAAATATTCTCTCACAAAAAGTTCTTGTATTTCTTTAGATAATGCACCATCTTCACAAGCAGATACTACCGCAGTAGGCATCTTTAAAATTACTTCTTCTGCGTGTGACGGTCCACTTAAGGCTACAAATGAAATATTTTTATTAAAATCTTTAAAAATTTCTGAAATTCTTTTATGGCTACCAAGCTCCAAGCCTTTAGACAAATTAATTATTATATGGTCGTCTTTTAGTAAACCTCGCGCTTGATTTAAAACATTTCTAATCTGTTGAGTAGGAATACCATTAATAAGGTATTTATTAGCAAATACCTCAGAAAGATTACTTGTTGCTCTAATATTTTCTTTTAATCTGATTTCTGGAAAATATTTTATATTTTGATGTTTATCATTTATTGCAGAAACTACATTTTCATCTCTCGCATAAATAAGAACATCTTCTTTTTCAGCAAGCAAATCTGCTATTGCTGTTGACCAAGATCCTGCTCCTAAAATTGAAATTGTCATCATATCCCCTAAAATAATTTATTCTCTTCGCCCTTAATTAGTCTTTTTATATTATCCCTGTGTTTAGTTATTATAATTATAGCAATGATTGATAAACTTAAGCTAAAGCTATTGAGTCTATACAAAATAAGACTTGAAATAATTGCAACTAAGCAAACACAAATAGATCCAAGAGATACCATTCTTGATAATAAAACTATTATAAAAAATACTCCGAACATTCCAAGGGCAAAAATTGGATTTATATAAATTAAAGCTCCAAATACTGTTGCAATACCTTTCCCTGCTTTGAAATTTAGCAAGAAACTATACATATGTCCGATAACAACGAAGAACATAGCCAAACTCATGCCATCATTTCCTGCAATAAGATTACCAAGAAATGCTGCAAGTCCGCCCTTGAAAACATCAAGAACAAAGGTGAGTAAGCCGGCTTTTTTACCGAAATTTCTAAGAGCGTTTGTTGTTCCAATATTACCTGAACCCATGGATCTAATATCTTTTTTATAGATGTATTTTCCAATATAATATCCAAAAGGCAGGCTACCTAATAAGTAAGATAAAATCGCTATGGCTAAATACTTCATTTTTTACCACTTCGTTCTTTAAATACAAAGCTAAAAGGAACACCCACTAATGAATAATTCTGTCTTATTTGATTTTCTAGATACCTAGTATATGAAAAATGTAATAATTCTCTATCATTAATTGATAAAAGGAATTTTGGAGGACAAGTTCCTACTTGACTCATGTAATAAATCTTAAGCCTCTTACCCTTATCTTGTGGTGGTTGATTTATGAGCATTGCATCTTGTAATATAGTATTTAATACACCCGTTTTAATTCTCATCCTATAGTTATTATCAACTACTTCTATCATATCTAGAAGAGTATCAATCCTAGCATTGTCTTTAACTGATATGAAAACTATTGGTGCATAAAGAGCAAAAGAAAGAGTCTTTCTAATTTCCTTTTCCATTTCGGCCATAGTATTAGTATCTTTCTCAACAAGATCCCACTTATTTACCGCAATTATTATAGCCTTTTTATTATTATGGGCATAACCAGCAATCTTAGCGTCTTGTTCTGTAACACCTACAGTAGCATCTATTAAAAATAAACATATCTCTGCACTATCTACAGCATCAAAGGTTCTTTGGTTAGCATAATACTCTATATTTTCTTTTACTTTTGATTTTCTTCTAAGACCAGCTGTGTCTATTAAGACATAGTTGTGGTCATTATAGGTCCAATAACTATCAACGGCATCTCGAGTAGTGCCTGCTATATCTGTTACTATCATTCTATCTTCATTAAGTAGAAGATTTACTAAAGAAGACTTACCTGCATTAGGTTTGCCGATTATAGCAATCCTTGTTTCATCGTCATTTCCTTCAAACTGTGAAAAGTCTATATATGAAATAATAGCATCTAATAAATCACCAAGCCCTTTTGCCTGCTCAGCTGATATCATTACAAGATTATCAAAACCAAAGGAATAAAAATCATACAAATCATCAGGAACTTGCATATTGTCAACTTTGTTCGCCACAATAATTACAGGTTTATTATATTTTCTTATCTCGTTGGCTATATCAACATCATGAGGGTTTACCCCTTCTTTGCCGTCAACGACAAATAAAATTAAGTTTGTTTCAAGAAGTGCCTTTTCTACTTGACCCCTTATCTCAACGTTCATCATGTCTTTGCTTGATATATCGATACCACCAGTATCTACAAGCAAAAATTCATTATTTTGCCATTCAGCCTTATCAACTATCCTGTCTCTTGTGACTCCAGAGACGTCTTCTGTTATTGATTTTCTTTTTCCAACTAGGCGATTGAACAATGTAGATTTACCTACATTAGTCCTACCTACAAGAGTTACTATTGGTAAAGCCATATATTTCTCCAATTCTGTTATTAAATATCATGATTAATAAACTTTTCTGACCTTAATAAACTTTTCTTTTTTCGAACCCTTATCAAGTCTTTTTATATATAAAATTGACAAAGCAAGCATTAGGATAACAGAACCTAAACTAATTAGATTAGTATCATATCCTGTATTTTTTAATAACATTGAAGGAAGTATTGCTCCAAGCATTACTAAAATAGCAGGAATTATATACACTAGAGCTGAAATTCTACTAATTTCATCAGCGTCACTTTCTAAAATAACTTTGTCTCCTTTGTTTATATTGTCAGCAGAAAAAACTTCGATAATTGTGGTTTTTCTTTCTACACAAGAAGCACTAGCAGCGCATGAACCACAAGCGCTGTTTCGATCTACTTTTATTTTTAAATTTCCATTATTATTTTCAAGGACTAGACCTTCTTTAGTCATTGCCATCTATGCTATCACCTCAATTTTATATTAAGGTCCTCAAGCGCCTTATCATCTACCATAGTTGGTGCTTCTGTAAGAGGACATGTTGCAGATTGAGTTTTAGGAAATGCAATTATATCCTTGATATTATCAGTTTTTGCAAATAACATTAATAATCTGTCAAGGCCATAAGCTAAACCTGCATGTGGTGGTGTACCATATTGAAGAGCTTCAATGAAGAAACCAAATTTAATTTTAATATCCTCATCACTTAGCTTAAGTGCTTCAAATACTTTCTTTTGAAGATCAGAATTATTTATTCTAACTGATCCTCCACCCATTTCATCACCATTTATAACAATATCATATGCTTGAGTTCTTACCTTTTCTGGTTGGGTTAAAAGCAAGTCAATATCTTCCTCGTTTGGCATTGTGAATGGATGGTGTTGTGCTACATACCTATCTTCTTCTTCGCTGTATTCAAACATTGGGAAGTTCACAACCCAAGTTAAAGCGTATTCTTTTTCATAAAGGCTATTATCTTTAGCTATCTTAACTCTTAAAGCTCCTAGACCTTCGAGAACAGTCTTATCTTTATCTGCAGCAAGGAAAATTAAATCTCCATCTTTGGTGTCTAATTTTTCTTTCAAACCATTAATAACATCATCTGTTAGGAATTTTTTGATTGAAGATTGCATTTCATTATTAAATTTAATATAAGATAAACCTTTTAAACCATAATCTTTTACAAAATCTGTTAATTTATCTAGTTGTTTTCTAGAATACTTATCCTCAAGACCTGTAAAGTTAATAGCTCTTACAGACTTACCATCGCCAGTATTATCAGCGAATACTTTAAATTCACTTCCAACGAAAATTTCAGATACATCTTTAATTTTATATCCATATCTTAAATCTGGCTTATCAGACCCATAAGATTCCATAGCTTCACTATAGTCCATTCTATTTATAGGTAATTTTAAATCATAGTCAGTATAAGTATCAAATAAAACCTTTAAAAGTCCTTCATTCATCGCAATTACATCATCTTGATTAGAAAAACTCATTTCTAAGTCAAGTTGTGTAAATTCTGGTTGTCTATTTGCTCTTAAATCTTCATCTCTAAAGCATTTTACAACTTGGAAGTACCTATCTAATGATCCTATCATTAAAATTTGTTTTAATAATTGTGGTGATTGTGGTAAGGCATAAAATTTACCAGCATTTATCCTTGATGGAACTAAATAGTCTCTCGCTCCTTCTGGAGTAGGTTTTGTTAAAAATGGAGTTTCTACTTCGGTGAAGTCATTTTCGTAAAAATATTCTCTCATTGTTCTAACAATATCAGACCTAAGCTTTAGATTTCTTTGAACTGAAGGTTTTCTCATATCGAGATACCTATATTTTAGCCTTAAATTTTCGCTTACATCATCGTCATCTTTGATATAAATTGGTGGAGTTTTAGCCTTATCAAGTATATTTATCTTATCTGCAATAATTTCAATATCACCAGTAGGAATATCAGGATTTTTGCTTTCTCTTTCGTAAACCTTGCCCTTAACTTCAAGAACATACTCTTGAGAGATTTCGCGAGCCTTTTCATAATTATCCTTATCATCATCTCTAATTACAATTTGACTTATACCAGTTTTATCCCTTAAATCTATAAATACTAGGGAGCCTAGATTACGTTTTTTAGCAACCCATCCCATTAATACAACTTCCTTGCCTAAGTCTGAACTTCTTAAGCTACCACACATATGTGTTCTTTTAAATTCCATATTGCCTCCAATTAATGTAAAAAAGGATTATTATCTAATTCAAATCCCAAAATGCTTTCTTCGTTATGTCCAGGATAAATCTTAGAGTTTCTGTCTAGTTTACCCAATTTATTTATTATAGAATCTTTAATTTCATCAAAAGACCCTCCAGGAAAATCTGTTCTTCCTACAGAAAGTCTAAACAAAGTATCCCCTGTAAATATTACATCGCCTAGGACATAAGACATAGAATCTATTGTATGTCCTGGTGTTTTTATAGCCTTGATATTATACTTACTAAATACTTCTCCGTCCTTTAAATAATGATCTATTGGGACTTCTAAATTACTTATATGATAAGCTAAATTAAAATTAGGATTTTCTGCAATTTCCTTAGCGTCCTTAGATGCATAAACATCTACATTAAACTTATCCTTATAATATTTAAGCCCTGTAACATGATCAAAATGTGTATGAGTGAGTATTATAAATTCTATTTTTATTTTATTGTCTTCTATAAACTTATCAAGAGCACTTGATGGGTAGGGACAATCAACAATAAATCCCTTACCATTCTCGTGAACCAGGTAAGAATTTGTCAAAACTGGTCCTAGGGTAAATCTATTTATAATCATTAAAAAATCCTTTCACTGTCTAGAATAATTGTGACAGGTCCATCATTGATAAGACTCACTTCCATATGCGCCTGAAATTTCCCAGTTTTTACTGTAAACCCTTCACTAATCAATTCATCACGAAGTCTTTCGTAGTAATTATTAGCCTTTTCCAACCCTGCTGACATGGTAAATGATGGCCTATTGCCTTTTCTTGCATCACCATAAAGGGTAAATTGACTAACCAAGAGAATTTCTCCTCCCGTGTCCTTAATGCTTAAGTTTAATTTTCCATCTTCATCTTCAAATATTCTTAAATTTGATATTTTCTTTTTTATATAAAGAAAGTCATCATCAGTATCTGTTTGTTTAACAGCAAGTAGAATCATGTAACCATTTCCTATTTCAGATATCAATTCATTTTCTACTTTAACGCTTGCTCTTGTAACTTTTTGTATAATTGCTCTCATTAACTTTTCACCCTAAATACATCTGAAACTGTTTTAATAGTTTTTAACTTCTTAATAACATTATCTAATTGTTCAGTGCTGCTAACTTCAATAACCAAATCCATTATGCCAGCATCACTATCTGTTCTTGCATTGATGCTTAAGATATTTACGTCAAATGTTGACATCATTTTTGATACTTCAAATAGAATTGAAGGACCATTTGCTGATATTATTTGAATTTTAACTGGGAACTTATCAGTAGATAAATTTTGCCAATAAACATCAATTAATCTCTCTGGTGATTTTGAATTTATAATGTTTGGACAAGTCTTGACATGGACTGAAATACCATTACCCTTAGTAATAAACCCAATAATTGGATCACCAGGAACAGGTGTACAACATTTAGCAAATTTAACTTCTACATCCTCATCAAGATCTGATACCCTTATTTCATTAGTTACTTGGGTATTTATTTCTTTTTTACTAATATCCAAAGGACTGCTTAATTCTTTTTTCTTAAGCTCTTCCTTATCTTTCCTTATTAACTTCTGACTAACTTGCTCAGCAGTAGTTTTTCCATAACCAACTGAAGCATACATTTCATCTTCAGATGGAAAACCTAAATCGCTAGCAATCTCTGCTAGCCACTCATCTTTGAGCAAGTACCTATAATTTTGTTTATATTTCTTAAGATCACGCGCCACAGAAGATTTCCCAATTTCAATATTGTCTTCTTTGTCATAACGCTTAAAATATTGTTTTATCTTTGACTTGGCTTGGTTGCTTTTTACAATATTTAACCAATCCCTACTAGGACCTTGGGAATTTTTACTAGTAATTATCTCAACTAAATCCCCCGTCTTAAGTGGTTGAGTTATTGGCACCATCCTACCATTTACTTTGGCACCCACACAAGAATTGCCAACTTCTGTATGAATTTTATAGGCAAAATCTATTGAACAGGAGTTAATAGGAAGCGAATAAACTTCACCCGTTGGAGAATACACATAAATTTCTCTTGAGAAAAAGTCTGTCTTAAGAGTCTCCATAAACTCTTCATTATTTACATCCTTACCACCTTCTTGTTGCCATTCAACAATTTGCCTTAAAAAGCTCATAGCATCATCGAAATCCGAAGTAGTTTTCTTATTTTCCTTATAACGCCAATGGGCTGCAACACCAAATTCACACTCCCTATGCATTTTTCGTGTACGAATTTGAACCTCAAAAGGCTTAGAGTCATCACCAAAAACAGTAGTGTGAAGCGACCTATATCCGTTTGGTTTAGGTTGACCTATATAATCTTTTATCCTATTAGGAATTGGTCTCCACAAAGAGTGAACCTTGCCCAAAACAGCATAACATTCAGCTATAGTATCTACCAAAACCCTAATAGCTGTAAGATCATATATTTCTTCAAAAGCAATCTTATTTCTCTCCATTTTTTTATTAATAGAGTACAAAGACTTAGGTCTACCAGATATTTCAAAATTTATATTTGTTGAATCAAGCGATTTGGTTAAAGTATCAATTATTTCATTGATATAATTTTCTCTCTCACGTCTTTTTACGTTTACCATCTCGGCAAGTTCGTAATATTTCTCAGGTTCTTGATACCTAAAACATAGGTCTTCTAATTCCCATTTTAGGGAGTAAATACCAAGCCTATGCGCAAGTGGAACATATATTTCTATAGTCTCATTTGCTTTTTGTAATTGCTTTTCTCTAGTCATATACTCAAGAGTACGCATATTGTGAAGTCTATCAGCAAGTTTAATAAGGACCACCCTTACATCATTTGCCATGGCCATAACCATTTTTCTTATATTTTCAGCTTGTTTTTCTTCTTTTGAAGTATAATTTATATTTTTTAGTTTAGTTACTCCATCAACTAGAAAAGTAATTTCTTCACCAAACTCAGCCTTCATTTCATCTCTTGTAACGTCTGTATCTTCAAGAACATCATGCATAAGACCTGCACATATAGTTTCATCATCAAGCTTCATATCAGATAAATTAGATGCCACTGCAATCGGATGGATAAAATAATCTTCGCCTGAATTTCTCTTTTGTCCATTATGGTGGAGAACGCCAAAGTCATAAGCTTTTTTTATAAGGTCTATATTAGCGTGGGGATTATTTTTTAAAATAAGTTCTTTAAATTTTATAAATTCTTTATTAAAATCAGTTGCCATAAAATCACCTAATATCTAATAATTTTAACTGTAAAGTCCTATTACCCCTAAACTCATTAACATCAGGGTAGTAAACTATATCAATTTTTTTGCCTAAGATATCACCGTCAAACTTTTCCTTCAAATAGTTGTAGTCATCTTCTGCTTGAAATTTAATTGCATTATAGTAATTTCCATTTTGAAAAAGGGATAATCTTAATGTGTTTTTATCTTTGCCTATCATAGATATGGCAGCTATATCAACGCCTTTATTGGCAAAAATAGGTCTCGAATTATCTTTGCCATAAGGTTTAAACCTATCTAAGCTTTCTGCAAATTCTAATGATAATTTTGATATTGGAATTTGAGTATCTATGTTAATTGATTGCTCTTTATCAGTACTTGTAAGCTTCGAATTTCTGTTTAAAAATATTCTAAACTTATCTATCTCATCTATCTTTATAGAAAGACCACAGGCCATAGGATGACCACCAAAAGATTCAAGCTTATCATCGTATGGTGAAATTTGTTCAAACATATTATAAGCTGGTATAGATCTTCCTGAACCTTTCGCAATACCTTCTTCCTTAGCATTTGTAAGGATAATAGTTGGCCTATAATATTTTTCCTTAATTCTACCAGCTACAATTCCACATATAGATTCATTTATGTCTGGCGCATACACAACGATAACATCATCTTTGTCGTATGAATTTTCTTTTATAAGTTCTATGATTTTATTAAATGCAGTTTCAGTTAAAGATTTCCTTTCGTTGTTTAATTTAACTAAATCACTCGCCATATCATAAATTTTATCAATATCTTCTTCTATCAGTAAATCTATAGCAAGCTTAGCGCTCTTAAGCCTGCCTGTTGAATTCATCAATGGGCCCAAAATAAAACCAAGAGTGTATTCATCGACGTCCTTATCCCACCCAGCTTCATCTAACAATGCTTTAAGGCCAATCTTTTCTGTTTCATTTAATCTCTTAAGTCCTTCAATAACAAAAATCCTATTTTCATCCGTCAATGAAACGATATCACAAACTGTGCCCATAGCGACATATTCTAATAGGGAATATAAATAATAATCATCTCCATCTAATTTTTGATAGAGCCCTTGTATTAATTTAAAGCTAACTCCTGCCCCACATAAATCATCAAATGGATATGTAGAATCTAGTCTTTTGGGGTTTATAACAGCGTCAGCATTCGGTAGGATTTGATTGAGCCACTCATCATTTTCTTCTTTGTGAATTTGATGGTGGTCTGTTACTATAACATTTATCCCAGCATTTTTCAAATTATCTATTTGTTCAAAGCCAGTTATACCATTATCACAAGTGATAACCAATGAAACCTTATCCTCAATAGCCTTATCACTCATTTTTGAGGAAATTCCATAACCTTCATCAACCCTATGGGGAATATCATAAGAAATATTGTCATAATAAAATAAAAGACCATCCATAAGGGTCATAACTGATGCTATCCCATCCTGGTCATAATCTCCAAATATTCTTATCTCTCCACCATTCTTCATAGTATCAATAATAAGATCTACAGCCTTATCCATATCATTTAATAAAAAAGGATCGTGTAGTTTGCTTAAACTAGGATTTAAATACATATCAACTTTGCTTGGGCTAATAATATCTCGATTTCCTAAAATAAGAGCATCGAGTTTAGTAATGTTTCCTAATTTAAGATTATTTATATAATTTTGTTTTTTGTTATAAAGAAACCAATTTGCCATATCTACCTTTCTAATAAATTATACTCTTTAATTGAGCATTATTAAAGAAAAAGAGGCTCTCGCCCCTATTCTAAAATATTATCTATATATGACTTTTCAATAGTGATAGTAGATGTATTATCAACATCTCCTGTAATCAATATCACTTCATTTTTATTTATTTTTGCAACATACCCAATAATTCCTGATTTAGTAATAACTTTAGAGGATACTTTAAGGTTATCATTAACAAAAATTTCTCTATTTTTATCTTTTCTGTAATCATTCACATTTGTAAAATAAAAACATACAGCTAGGATAATTAATATAATATATTCAAGTCGCATTAGTAACCATATTTCTCATAAAATTCTTTTTTGTAATCAAGAAAAGAGTCATTCATGATAGCTTCTCTTATATTTTCACACATTTTTAGTAAAAAATATAGGTTATGGTAGCTTAATAATCTTGCGCCTAAAATCTCTTTAGCATTTACCAAGTGTCTTAAATATGCTCTTGAGTGATTTTTACATGTATAGCAATCACATTCTGGATCAAGCGGCGAAAAATCTTCTTTATAAGTTGCATTTTTTATGACAACTCTTCCATGAGAAGTTATTGCAGTACCGTTCCTAGCTATCCTTGTTGGTAAAACACAATCTGCCATATCTATACCAGCCTGAAAAGATTCAAAAAGATAATCAGGGGTACCAACTCCCATATTATATCTTGGCTTATCTTCAGGTAGTAGTGGAGTAGTAAAGTTAAGAATATCAATCATTTCTTCCTTTGTCTCGCCGACAGAAAGACCTCCGATAGAATATCCATCAAAGTTCATGGCAACTGTCTCTCTAGCGGAAATTTCTCTTAGATCTTTAAACATTCCACCTTGGACTATCCCAAAAAGTGATTGGTCTGGGTGAGAATTTGCCTTATGGTAATCAAGACCTCTCTGTGCCCATCTTAGTGTTCTTTCCATTGAGTTTTTAACATAATCATAACTAGCATTTGCATCAACACACTCATCAAAACTCATCATTATATCTGAATGAATATCATTTTGAATCTCTATTGACTTTTCAGGAGTAAAAAAATGTTTCGAGCCATCAATATGAGATCTAAACATAACTCCTTCCTCGCTAATTTTTCTATTGTCAGCAAGAGAAAAAACTTGAAACCCACCAGAATCTGTAAGTATTGGTCTATCCCAATTCATAAATTTATGGAGACCGCCAGCTTTTTTCATTATATCCATACCCGGTTTTAAGTATAGGTGGTAGGTGTTTCCTAAGATAATCTTAGCATCCATTTCTTTTAGGTCATCTACTGTCATTGTTTTAACAGTTCCAACTGTACCTACCGGCATAAATATAGGTGTTGGTATATCTCCACTAGCAGTATGAATTACACCCACTCTCGCATTAGTATATTTATCTTTTTTTATTAGTTCGTATTTTAAAGGCATTTATCCTCCTATTTTATGAACATACAATCCCCGAAGGAGAAAAATCTATATTTCTTATTAACAGCATCTTTATAGGCATCTAAAATTATATCCTTGCTTGTAAAGGCAGCTATTAACATTATTAATGTTGATTTAGGTAGGTGGAAATTAGTGATAATTGCATCGACTACCTTAAATTCAAAACCAGGGTAAATAAAAATATCTGTCCAACCTGAATCGGCACAAATTTTATTATTTTTTTTGTATACAGACTCCAAGGTTCTAATAGAAGTAGTACCTACAGCGATTATTCTTCTACCTTCGCTTTTAGCTTCATTTAGTATCTTTGAAGTCTCTTCGCTAAGGGTGTAAAACTCAGAATGCATTTTGTGATTAGTGATTTCATCCTCATTTACAGGTCTAAAGGTACCAAGTCCAACATTTAGGGTTAGGTAGGCAAGTTTCACTCCCTTTTCTTCAATTTTTTCTAATAATTCCTTTGTAAAGTGCAGACCAGCAGTAGGTGCAGCAACAGAACCAGGATTTTTAGAATAAACTGTTTGATAGTCTTCATTATCCTTTAGTTTTTCTTTTATATATGGGGGAAGCGGCATATTTCCTAATCGGTCTAAAATTTCATTAAAAATACCTTCATAATAAAATTCTACAATCCTATTTCCATCATCTTTAACATCCACTACCTTACAAGATAAGTCATCAGAAAATATTACTTCTGTGCCTATTTTCATTTTTTTACCAGGTCTAACAAGGACTTCCCACTTAGCTCCTTCAGTATTGTTTAGTAAGAAAACCTCAATTTTTTCTTCTTTTTCAGGCCTGTGTCCAAAAAGTCTAGCTGGGATTACCCTTGTATCATTCATAACCAGTACGTCTCCAGCTTTTAAATAATCTATTATTTCAAAAAAATATTTATCTTCTCTTTCACCACTTTTTCTATCTAATACCATCATCCTAGCTTCATCTCTTTTGCTTGTAGGATGTTGAGCTATTAATTCTTCTGGTAAATAATAATCAAATTCACTTGTTCTCATCTATTCCTCGTATTTTAATCCATAGTGCTCGTAGGCTTTTCTAGTTAGAACCCTGCCCCTTGGTGTTCTTGATATAAATCCAATTTGTAGCAAATAAGGTTCGTAAACATCTTCTATTGTGACATTTTCTATACCTGTTGATGCTGCAATTGTATCCACACCTACTGGACCACCCGCAAAGTTTTCATACATAGTAAGTATTATTTTTTTATCCATCGTATCTAGGCCCATTGGATCTATTTCCAGTAATTCTAGACCTTTTCTACTTGTTTCATAGTCAATCTTATCATCAGCTTTTACAATAGCATAGTCTCTGACTCTTTTCAATAACCTATTTGCAATTCTTGGTGTGCCTCTTGACCTTTTCGCAATCTCAATTGCACCCTTATCATCAATAGGTATATCTAAAATATTTGCAGATCTTTTTACTATTGTGGTCAAGTCGTTGCTATTATATAAATTTAAGGATAAAAGTACCCCAAACCTATCTCTTAAAGGAGCGGATAGCATACCGGCTCGAGTTGTAGCTCCAATAAGGGTAAACTTTTCAAGATCAATCCTTATTGACTGTGCATTTGGTCCCTTGCCTACAATAATATCTAGGACAAAGTCCTCCATAGCCGAATATAAAATTTCTTCTACAGACCTATTTATCCTGTGGATTTCGTCGATAAATAATACATCGCCCTCAGCAAGGTTTGTCAGAATCGAAGCAAGGTCAGAAGGTTTTTCTATAGCTGGTCCACTTGTTACGCGCAAATTAACTCCAAGTTCATTGGCAATTATTGTAGATAATGTGGTCTTGCCTAAACCAGGAGGTCCTTGGAGAAGTACGTGGTCTAGTGGCTCTTCCCTAGAAAGTGAGGACTTAATAAAGATATCAAGCTTCTCCTTAACCTTATCTTGACCAATATAGTCCCTTAACCATTTTGGTCTTATGGAATTTTCTTGTCTAAGATCTTCGATTTGCTCATTAGATCCTACTATCCTTGTGTTCTCATCAAACATTTAACCACCTAAATTAGTCTTTTTAGACTTTCTTTAATCAGCCCTTCAAGGCTTAAATCAGTATCCTTTAATTCATTTAAAACTCTGGCTACATCATTTTCCATATAACCCAAATTTTTAAGAGCTTCTCTAGCTACTTCTATATCATTATTTTTAACCGGATTTACTTTTTCAACCTTATCTAAATCTGGTATTGCCATCTTCTTAACTTTATCAACTAGCTCAAGTATTATCCTTGAAGCAGTTTTTTTGCCAATACCCTTAGCATCGGTTAATTTATCAATATCATTATTGACTATTGCAAGTTTAATTTCATCTGCACTTATAGATGATAGCATGCCTATGGCAATTTTTGGTCCAATAGACGAAACTGAGATTAATAATAAAAACATCTCAAGTTCATCTTTCGAATAAAAACCATAAAGAGAAATGTCATCTTCCCTAACTTGCATTGATGTGTAAATCTTATATTCGTTATTTATTTGAATGTTCGAAAGACTTGTTAGAGTAGAATTTATATAATAACCAATATTGTTAGTTTCAATTATAAATCCTTCTTCATTTATAGCCTTTACATCACCTTTTATGTAAGAAATCATTAATTCATCCTATATTGTTCTTTAAATCTTTGACTAAGCACATGACAAAGTGCTACCGATAAGGCATCTGCGGCGTCATCAGGTTTTGGAATCTCCTTTAAATTTAGTAAAGTTGTGATTGTAAGCTGCATTTGCTGTTTGTCAGCTCTTCCATAACCTGTAATAGCCTGTTTGATTTGTAGTGGTGTGTACTCATATATATCTAAGCCATTATCTTGAGCACATAAAACTTGAACACCTCTTGCATGACCGACAGTTATGGCAGTCTTTACATTTTGATTAAAAAATAATTCTTCTATGGCAAATTCGTCTGGCTTAAATTCCTTGATAATTTTATCTAAGTTATCATACAAAATTTTAAGTCTTTCAGGTGTTCTTGTTTTAGATGAAGTTGTAACCACTCCATTTTCTAATACTTTAACCTTATTTGATTTAAATTCAACCACTCCGTAGCCCATGATGGCTATGCCTGGATCTATTCCTAATACTATCATAAACAAAATAAAAAGGGCTTATTTAGCCCTATTGATACCTTTCAAATACTTCTCTTATTAAACCCCTGTAGTAATACTCGGCATATGTATCAACTATGGACCTATATAGGTAGTTGATTGTTTTCTCGTATATTTTTTGAGTTTGTTTGCTTGTAATATCTTCTGTAAAAATACTCTGTGTATTAAATGTAAGCTGCTTGTGAGTTAAAATGTCTATATCGTAGATTTTTCTCTTAAGTACAAGGTCAGAAAAATTATATAAATCGCGTCTGAGGCAAGCAATTAATTCTCTATCAGATATAATTGCTTCTTTCATTATGTTGCCAATTTTTAAAATTTCCTTATCGTCTCTATTATAAAAAAGATTTGTACTGTCAAGCAAAAAATCAACTCCAAAGGCTTCTATCATTAAAAATTCTAACCTATCAATTGCTTTTTTTGATTTAAATGCTCTAAACTGTGCTTTAATTGAAATAAGGTATTCGTACCTATCTATGTCACTTCCAATATTTCTACTCAAACTATTGATTATTTCATCAATATCTACAAGGTTCCAGAAATATTTCTTTAAATTCTTAAAGCAATAATCCTTTGTATAGTAAGAATGCTTAGAGAAATTAATAAAATTTCTATCGTATAACAAAGACATAAGTGTGTTTAAAGAGTATATATCTTTATCTACTAAATAATTATATTCAAGTTTTTCAATTACTGGAATAGTCTTCCTTAATTCTGCCTTCATTATTCTACCTCGACTACTATTTTAACATAAAAACAAAGTCTTTTATTTAGATATATTTTTTTAGAAAAGAAAAAAAGCTAAAGCAAAGGTAAAAATATTCATCAATAACTTATTAATGAATATTTTGCTGTTAATTTTAGCTTCTATTCAAGAACCAAATTTAAAAAAATTCATTAAAAAAATTTTAAAATTTAAAAAATTCGACCGATAAATCTTTGAGAGCAAAATTATAATTTACATCCTTCCTCTCAATATTTATTACAGCCTTACTTCTTAATTCATCATCCTTATATAAATTCTCTATTAGCTCGAATGACGGATTTATTGCATGTGGATTACCAACAAGTTGAAACATTGTAATATCACCATTAGTATCACCATAGGCAAATGATTGTTCTAAATCAATATCATATTTTTCTTTAAGTTTACTAACAGCAGAAAGTTTACTTTCACCATCCCACATAGGTATTACTTTACCAGTAAATTTATTATTTTCATCAAAAACATAGGTAGTAGATATAGAGTCAGTTGCCTTATAAAGTTTAGAAAAATCATTAACTAAAAAGTCTGGAGATCCTGAAATAAAGAATATTAGGTAACCCTCTTCTATATGCTTATTTACTGCATTTCTTGTAATGTTATAAACCTTATCTTTATTTTCGGCAAGAACTATTTGAGCGTACTTATCTACAATTTCCTTATCAAGACCAATCATAGCTTTTTGATAGGCCAGTGCAGACTTATTTAAATAATCTTCATAAGCACCGAACCTATTTTCATATTTGCTAAATAAAGGGCCTATTTCATCAGTCCATATTTTTCTTTCAAGAATTCCATCATCTACTAGTTTTAAGAAGTGCTCTATAAGCAAAGAATTTCTAAAAAGTGTTCCATCTATATCAAAAAAAGCTGCTTTAGTCATTTTTTTTCCTTTTTGTTTTTCTTCGAGCTCTAAAATAATTTTTCCCGTTTGAAGAATTCTCTAATATGTCATCCTTATTATTGCCGTTAAATTTCATATTTAACTTAATGGATGTCATAAGGTCAATAATAAAACCAACACAGATGCCTACTAGGGATGTTGCTCCTAAAAAAATAGCTATCCAAGATGTATTAAGTCCCATTGGAGTATTAAAAATGCTTATCGAATAAAACCCAATAATGAGCGCAGCAACACCTATTATTAATGATGGTAGATACTTAAGTATTTTTTTACTATTAATGTAGTGAATTATTATAGTAATAATGACATTCATCAAAGCTAGTATAGGTAATATAGCAAGTCTTGAAGAATATTCACTTATTAAATTTATTAAACCTGACATCTTAACTCCTTAATCTAGTAAAACTTTTTCTATATTTATATCTTCATTTATTGTCATAATCATAGCTGACCCCACCCCATCTCTTGGTAGAAATGGAGAACCAGGATTTAATATCAACAATCCCGAACTTTTAATTTCCATATACCTATGAATATGCCCAAAAATAGCAATATCACAAGAATTAGTTTTAGCTTTTTCTATTAATTCATTGAGTGAGAAATCAACATGTTCTTTATGTCCATGAGTTAACAATATTTTATGATTACCTATTTCAATAATTTTATTATAGGGCTCATTTGATAAAAAATCATTGTTGCCTTTTACAACGTAATAGTCAATACCAGTCTCATATTTTATATATTTACAATCTTCTACCCCATCTCCAGCATGAAGCATAAGATCAAAATCACCATGGCTTAAAATTAAATCAGAAATTTGGCCATAGGACCCATGAGTATCACTAGTTATTAGAATTTTCATATTTTTTATCCAAAAATTCTTTAAATTTCTTCATAGCTAGGCCCCTATGACTGATTTGATTTTTAAATAGAACATCCATTTGTCCAAGGCTTTTACCTAATTTATCAACATAAAAAATCTTATCATAACCAAATCCACCATCACCAAGTTCATGCTCAGCTATGGTGCCATCTAGCCTGCCTTCAAAATAATAATCCTTACCATCATCGTCGATAAAGCATATTACTGTCAAAAAGTACGCGTCTCTATTGTCCTTATCTTTTAATTCAGATAGTAGTTTATTTCTGTTATCTTTATCAGTAGCGTCTTCTCCAGCATACCTATGGGCATAAATTCCTGGTCTATTATTAAGAGAACTTACAAATAATCCAGTATCATCAGAAAAAACTTTACTTTTTGTTAATTTATAGAGTGCGTACGCCTTTTTAAAAGCATTTTCTTTTAGAGTAGATCCATCTTCTATAACGTCAAAATTGTCTATTCCAACATCCTTTGGCATAAGAACCTTATCGTTGTCTAAAAGCAATTTAACTTGCTCCAATTTGTTTAAATTATTACTTGCAAAAACTAACTGCATATATTCTCCTAATAAAATGATATCAAATATTGACTAGATAATCAAAATTTATTTTTCTATAACTGTATTATATTTTTCAAAAGCCTTTTCTACATCAGTTGCATTAGAACCTAAGAATTGGTCTATGCTAATAATACTAGAAGGCACTCTTGTAGCAATGGCATAAACAGGTGATTTTTCAATAATACCATCTCTAATCCTATGAATTAAAATTTCATCAGGAGTTTGTATCAATATATATCTCTTGTTTGCCAACAATAAATAATCTTTAAATTGTGTATTTATATTATAAACCTGATCTCTACTAATTGAAGAATTGTTTGGATTTAAAATAGAATCACCTATTGCTATATCAACATTGAAAAAGTTTTGTACAAATTCATCTCCTTTTCCCTTAGAAATTGAAGATTGAAAAGCCCAAATACCTTGGTTCCTAACAATTCCAAAGTTGGTATTATCAAAACTAATATCTTTCATATCTGTTTTTGAAAAATTTTTATTTACTTCTTCTTTCACCTTTTCTTTAAAGATCAAATCGCTCTGATCCTCTCCTGTAAATTCTTCTAGAGAAATAAATTTATTTACCGCAATATTATTAGTTTCCATTAATGCATATTTTCTAATAGGGTTTGAGTTATCATTATTAGTGTAATCAATAGAAATAAAATCTTTTGATACAAAATTCAACCTCATATTTAAATCTATGTTCTTGAAGGTGTAATTTTTTAAAATCAAATCCTTATTTTCTTTTTCATTTGCTTTTACAGGATATGCTCTAATCTCATCATAAAGATCTGTAAAATTATTTAAATCAAGAGAAACTTTCCAATACTCGTCTTGATTTTTAATAAATATATCTTCAGCCTTTTGATATTTTATAGTATCATCAGGTTCAATCCTTATAAGGTAGGTGTAATATTTATATAAGGCATTATCGCTTTCTGGATCAACTCTCTCTCTCACTCCAAGGAGAAGAGATAAATCTTCTGCAATATCTTCACCTTCATCAGTTGTTGTTCTTTCCTTAGAGGCCAATTTTGCATAAGAGTCTAAAACTTTGGCATCTACCTTATCAGAAATTTTTTTAAGACTTATAATATTTTCATCCTTGATCAAGAAAAGATATTTATCGCCTGTGATTATAAGATCTCTAGAAAACAATTGACCTTGTGAAGCGTTTATTACTATTACATTTCTATCTTTGAAATCTTTGGAAATTTCTATGCCTCTATTCTTTAAATAATCAGATAATTTTACATATTTAGAATTAAAACTTGGTGGAAAAGCATAAGATTCATTAATCGCTACCAAATTTTTATTGACATAGAGTTTATCCCCTAGCTTTATATTATTAGTTTTTTCTTCTTGCTTATTTCCCTTAACTTCAACAACTTCCCAGGTTCCTTCTATAATTGGATTGTCCTGTTTTGGAGTTTGTATCAAATCACTTAGGTCATCCTTATTAGCATTAATACATGAAGAAAATATTATGGCAAAAGTAAAGATAATAATTAACTTAAATATTTTTTTCATCTTCTAACCTCGGTATAACTACACTTACAACAGTCCCCATGCCATATTTGGATTTAATGATGAGTTTACCATCGTGAGCCTTTACAATTTCTTCACATATGGAAAGGCCCAAGCCTGTTTGAGACTTAGACGACGAACCTTTGTAGAACTTGCTAGCTACAAAAGCTATCTCATCTTCTTTGATACCTTCCCCATCATCCTTAACACTAACTTCGATATCACCATCATTTAAGTCTATAGTAATATCAATATGACCACCCAAATCAGTAAATTTGATAGCGTTATCAATTATGTTAATAAATACTTCCTTCATTCTATTAATATCTGCATAGACAAATAAAGACTTATAAAAAGTAGTAAAGCTAAACTTTATGCCTTCTGATTGACATCTTGGATACAATTGAGTGTGGACTTGCTGTACAAGATCTACAATATCAATTTTATCTTTATTATATTTAAAAGTACTTGAAGATAGTCTAGAGAAGTCTAATAAATCTTCAACCATCATAGACAACCTATCGCCTTCAGATTCAATAATTTTAAGACCTTGGCTTACCATTTCTGGATCTTTTTGTATAGTGTCAGATTGGAGAGTTATTGCCCATCCTTTTATAGATGTAAGTGGTGTTCTTAGTTCATGGGAAACAGAAGATATAAATTCGTTTTTCATATCTTCTCTTTTAACAATATTTTCACTTAAGAGATTTATAGTTGAAGCAAGCTCAGAAATTTCGTCTCCTCTTGAATCATCTGCCTTAATCGAATAATCACCTTGGGCTAATACTTCAGATACACCTATTAGCTTCTTAATTGGTTTGATAAAACTCTTTGCAGCAACAAATGACACCAATAAAGCTAGCATGCTAATAATAATTCCAAATAAGATATATATAAAAGCATCCTTATTTATTTGTTTATTGACCCTATCCAAAGAACTTGTTAGCCTTAAAATTCCTACTTGTTGATCAGAAGATTTTAAGGGATAGGAGATAGATAAAATTTGTTCCTTAGAGTCTGAATTAGTGTCCTTACTAATACCTGTTGCCCCTTCTTTTGCGTCAAGAACATCTTTACTATCAATGTTTGAACCTATCTGAGATGATGCTATTGAGTCAAATAATACAACTCCCGAGTTATCAAGAATTTGGACCTGACTATCATTCTGCCTATAAAATAAGTTTTTATCGCCAATTATTACTTCCTGAAGGTCGTACCTGGACATATAGGAAGAATACTGTAGTTGACTTATCCTAGCTTGGTTTTTCATTGATGAAATGAGTGAAGATTCATAGTAATTTTTAATTGAATTATAAGCAAAAATTTCAAAACCAATTACAGTAGTGAGTACAAAAAGCATTATTATTTTTACAACCGTATATTTAATGCTTTTTGACTCAATTAAATTTTTAGTCTTTTCAGTAGTTTTTCTTAAACTTTTACCTATTTCCATCTATATCCAGTTCCCCAAACAGTTTCAATAAATTCTGGTTTTGCAGGATTCTCCTCAATCTTAGCTCTAATTCTTCTAATATTCACATCAACAATTTTTGTATCGTTACTATAATTATCGCCCCAGGTTTCTTTCATAATTTCATCCCTAGTCATGGCTTTGCCTTTATTTTTAATGAAATATTCAAGAATTGTAAATTCTGTTGGTGTCACATCAATTTCTTTATCACCTTTAAAGAAAGTCTTTGAATATATATCAAGAGTAAATGGGCCATCTTTAAGGCTTTTAACATCATCATTACTAGAACCTGTTGGATTTAAGTTTACTCTCCTCATAAGGGATTTAACTCTTAATATTAGCTCTTGAGGATTGAAAGGTTTTATTATATAATCATCTGCACCTTTCTCAAGGCCCAAAATTTTATCTATATCTTGACTTTTTGCAGACACCATTATTATTCCTGTCATTGGTGACTTAATTCTTATTTTTTCGCAAACTTCGAAACCACTTATACCAGGAAGCATAATGTCTAGTATAGCCACAGCAGGTTGCTCTTCGTCAAAAATTCTTAATGCTTCTTCACCGCTTGCAGCTTCAACTGTTTGATAACCTTGATAATCAAGGTTAATTTTCATAAATTGTCTTATTGGATCTTCATCATCTAAGATCAAGATTTTATTATTCATTATCCATCCTCTCAAAGGCAATCTTTGCAGCGCCAATTACGCCCGCGTCATTTAAAAATTCAGCTGGTCTGATATCAATGTTATATGGTTTATTACAATAATTCTTAAATTTTTCAATTGTTCCATCCCACCATATATCCTTAGAATTTATGATTCCTCCACCAATTACAATTGCTTCTGGATCGAAAATGTTTCTAAGAGATGTTAAGAAGTAAGCAAGATTTGATTGATAATTTTCAAGCACTTCTTTGGCTTTATCATCTTCATCGACTAACGAAAAAATTTCTTTACCAGTAAGTCTCTTGCCAGTAAGTCTGAAGTAATCTTCACTAATAGCAGGACCTGCGCAGTAAGCTTCTGCACATCCATATTGGCCACAAGTACAATAATTTCCACCTGGATGAAGCATCATATGACCTAACTCAGCGCCTTGGAAATGCGCTCCTGACAATAAACCACCATCCTTAGTAATTATAGCTCCACCTAGACCTGTGCCCAAGGTTATCATAACAACATTATCACAATCCTTGCAGGCACCAATCCACTTTTCTGCAACAAGAGCTATATTAGCATCATTTTCAACAAATACAGGAATATCCAAATATTCTCCAATAGCTTCTTTTAGGTTTAGACCTGTCCAACCATTAATATTTCCAGCAAAGGTAACTATGCCGTTTTTTGAATCTATAAAACCTGGTGTACCAATACCAATAGCACTTGCTTCTTTATATGAAAGAGTATATATTGATTTTTTGATATTTTCTAAAACAACATCTCTTCCCTTGCTTGCTTCAGTATCCATCATATGTCTTTCAAGAATGTTTCCTTTTTCATCTACTAGGCAGGCATTGATTTTTGTCCCACCTATATCAATTCCTATTACTTTTGCCATAATTTACCTCAGCTTTCCATATTTTTTCTTTTAATTTTATGATATCGTCGTATTTTTTTGATAGAAATTCCTTACCACTTAAGTATTCTAAGCCTGGAAGATTAGGAAAAACTAATTTATAAGATAAAAGCACCTGATTATTAATACCAAACTTATTTCTTATTTCTTCATTTATTGATTTAATACCGTATTTCCTATCACCTATTATAGGAGTTCCATTTTCTTTCAAAGAATACCTAATTTGATGGGTTCTACCTGTAATCAATTTACATTCTAATAGAGAAAATTTTCCATTTGTTTCTAAAGGTTTAAAATATGTAAGAATATTCTTCCCTTCTTCACATTTTTTTACCTTATTTTTATTTTCATTTTTAGAAATATAAGTATCAATTTTAAAATTATTTTTAACCTTACCGACTACAATAGTCAAGTAATACTTGTCAATACTATTTTCCCTAATTGCGTCGTTCAAAATTCTAAGAGTTTCACTATTCTTAGCACCGATTATTAAGCCTGCTGTATTACGATCAAGCCTATTAACAACTGCAGGTTTGAAGGTCCTATCAGACATATCAAATGAACCTGTCTTATACAAATAAGAATTCATTTTATCTACAAGGTTATTTCCGTAATCTTTATTGCTAGCTGCATGGGTTAACTCACCGCATTTCTTATCCATGATTAAAATATTATCATCTTCGTAAATGATATCTAAGTCGAAATCAACAGGTTTAAAATCAGTTTTAGTTAGCCATTTTTTATAATTTTCATCGGTAATATACATCTTAATAATATCACCTTCATTAACAAAATCATTATTTTTGGATCTTTTATCATTGATTTTAAAATTCTTTTTCCTTATATTTTTTGAAATAACAGATAAGGGTGCATTTTCAAAATATTTTCTTAAAAACCTATCAAATCTTTGATTGGCCTGATTTTTACTAATTTCAATTTCAATCATTTTAATAACTTCTATTTACATAAGAATCTATGAGAGATTCACGCACTTGTTCACAAAAAGCATTACCATCTCGTAACATACTTAATAATTTCTTATTTTTAGAATGGAGTATAAGTCGATCGCAGGATTTAACAGATATTTCAAAAATTTGACCAGTAAGTCTTTTTGAATTTAAATTTATAAAATATGACTCTATATTATCAAACCCAACTAGATTTATTATAAATTCAGTAGCTATATCTTTTAAGTAATAAAAATTTTCCCTATCGTTAATTAATTTTGAGTAAAGTTTTTTCTTTTTGGGAAAATTTTGATATTTAAAAGCCTTTGAATTTGCAAATTTAGCCATTATATTATAGTATTGATAGTTATAAATACCTTCCTCAAGTTGTCTAATATTTGAAAAAGGCTTAAGACCTAATTCTACTAGAAACTTATAATTCCTATCTAAAAACTCATCCTTGTTTATTTTTCCACTAGATAATAAGTCAATAGACTCCAATCTCCAATTTTCAAATAAATCCAATTTTTTCTTTTCAATAATCATAATAAAAAACCGTCTCAAAGAGACGGTTTAAATTAATCCTCTAATTTAAGTTCAATTATTTCTGCATGGCCTATTTGAGGAACGTCTTCTTTTCTCCAATCTAATCCTAGGTAAATATCTGATTTAGAATATTCTGATAAACTATCTAATCTTTCAATTAGATCTTTGATATTTTCCTCATTTATATTTACTTCATCATAGATACCATCAATATAAATCTTTCCTATATCATAATCACGAGCAAGAATGCCAGATACAAATCCGATTAATGCCTCTATATTAGAAATCTTATAAGATTTGGCATTAATTAACCTAATCTTGTGATCTAGAATCCTAACTTGACTGTCATCAGTATCTACAAATACAATATTTGAATTGCCAAGCTCTTTTTCATGATTAGCTTCTTCCACAAGATATTTTGTTTTTCCTGTTCCTTGTTCACCAACTACTAAATAAATCATAATTTATCCCCCTTTATTTTTTCGTAAATTATTTGTTTGTTTTTGTCGCCTTGCTTTATTGAGTTTTCTTCCATAAAAGAAACAATCTCATCTCTAATAAGCCACCAAGACCTATCCCAATTACAGAATATGGTATCTTCTTCTGGAGCTCTACCTACTAGTCTAGATATAGCACAGTGAGAATCAATATGTCTTAAAAATTCAACAACATTTTTCTGATATTCTTCCTTAGTTTTTAATACAATTTGCCCTGTATTATACATTTGAGCAAGTTTAGTATTTTTCGCTATAAATAGTGAATGAATCTTTACTTCTTTTACATTCAAGGCATTTAATATTCTTGCTGTCTCTATTGTATCATTAATATCATCCCAAGGTAAAGCTAAAATTACATGGGTTGAAATTCTAAAGTCATACTTATTAATAAGATTGCAAGCTAAAATAAAATCTGCTAGGCTTTCGCCCCTATTTAATATTTTAAGAGTTTTATAATTCGCAGTTTGTAGCCCTAGCTCTATCGTAATATCGATACCAGTTATATTTTTCCAATCATATAAAAACTTAAGCTTATCTTCAGTTATACAATCACTTCTAGTAGCAATAGAAACTCCAACGATATAGTTTTTATCGCAGGCTTTAATATATGACTTGAAATCATTTAAAGACATATAAGTGTTTGAAAAGTTTTGAAAATAAGCAATAAACTTTTTAGCCTTATACCTATTTGTGATATAGTCTCTATTTTTGCTTAGTTGTTCCTCAACAGAAAGACTCGAATCAAGGTTTTCATAAGAGCCCCCAGTTTCCGAACAGTATATGCAACCACCAAAACCACAAGCCCCATCTCTATTAGGACATGTTAGAGGCAATTTAATTGGTAATTTATATACTTTTTCCTTATAAGTATCCTTATAATAGTCGCTGACCTTATAATAAACTCCGGTCATTTTTTATTTTTCTGAGTTAACCTCTTCTTCATACTCACATATTAAATCATCTATCATATCATCAGTCCAATAATGGCTAAATATATGGAAAACTTCATCAACTTCATCTTCATCATCAATCATTGTTAAATCAATATTATCTTCACCATAGATATCAGTATATCTAAATAAGTAAATCTCAGATGATTCACCAGATAGTAAAGCAATATATTCTTTGTCATCAACACTAAAAATATCTATTAAGATACATTCTTCTTCTGTTTCGCCTAATTGAATTTCTATTACAGCCTTGCCTTGATTTTTATTAAATACTACCTCATGACCATGAATATTAAATGTTTCTGTCATTGTTTCTCCTTGTTTTCTTTAAGTATTTCTAAAACATGTTCAATTAGATTTATAACTCTTGAAATTTCATCTATCTGAGTATAAAAATATTGATCATCTTGCTTATATTTTACCCCTAATGATACTATCTTCACATTTAAATTTTTGAAAACCAGACTAGAATCAAGTGAATACTGTGTTCTTATAATCTCCAAATCATTATCGTTAAGGTCTTTATAAGCCTTGCTAAAAACATTTGTCAAAGATTTATCTTGATTCTTCCAACTAGGAATGAAAAATTTCTTTTCAAGCTTAGACTTAGCAATATCTGCAGCTATAGAACTTTTTTCTAACATTTGCCTCATGCCCTCTTCAGTTAGTGACCTAAAGACTAAAATCATATTAATAGTTCTCTTTAAGCTTCTGCTAGTAGCCAAATTTGAAGATGAAATAACCTGATCATCAATGCTGCTAACCGTAAATGGTCCAGATGGACATAATTCAACAAATGATGCAAGTTGATTAAATGATTCACCAGTAATTGGTGCTAACTCTTTATTTTCAACTTCTTCACATGTGAATATCATATCAGGCTCATAACGGAGATTTTTCTCTATAGCATCATTTTTTAATATCTCAAAAGCATTTAGCAAGTCGCTTTCATAGTCTGGATTAATTATAAATTCCAGCTCTGCAGACGAAGGCACATTATCGTATCTATCCCCTCCACAAAAAGATAACATCTCTATGTCAACTTTTGATTTGAGTTTTCTAAAAAATCCTATAATCATTTTAATAGAATTTTTCCTAACCTTGTTAATATTATCTCCAGCATGGCCACCCATTAAATTATTTAGTGAAAGTCTATAAGTCTTATAAGGATATTCTGGCTTAAATCTACTCACAGGGACTGTTATTAATGATAATAATAGGCTAGAAAATTCATCAGCTATTACATCTGCTTGTCTTAAGTTTAAGTTAATTATATTATTTGTTCTTAAGACAGCGCTTACTTCGCTATAGTCTTCTATATTTGATTGAATATTGCTATGCGATATTAAGACATCAAAAGATTTATCTGAATTTAACAAGAGAGTATTAATCACAATAGCAGATGAAATCAAATTAAAATTAGCTTTACTCGCAATAGAATTTTCATCCTCAAAGTCAGTTATACTAAAAGGCACATCTGATGCATTATCAATATTTAAGTGAAAAAGGGCCAAAGGGTTGTCACCTTTCTTAATATATAAGGTTTGTCCTAATTTACTAATCTTGCATGAAGATTCCTCAGCCGCTTTTATAATTGTGCCTACTATAGTTGGTTTTTTATTAGATGTACTAAGACTCGACTTGATTTGATCTATATAATTTTTCAAATTTGAATTTCCATAATCATGCGCCATATGGCCTACCTAGTAATATTTTTTAACCTCTGCATTTTTTGAGATTTCTTTTAATTTTTCTAAATATTTTTCTTGTCTTTTTACCATTAAATATGTTTGGTAAACTTGTTCTTTTACTTCATCAAAAGCTTTTGGTTCTTCGTTTTGTATATCTTCAAGTTTTATTATATGATATCCAAATTGGGACTTCACAGGTTTTGATATTTCACCAATTTCCAAACTATCAAGTCCATCTTGAAATTCTTTTACCATTACACCCTTAGGAAAGGTTCCAAGGGAACCACCACTAGCGGCAGATGGATCTTTAGAATATTTTTTTGCTGCCTCTTTAAAATCTAATCCTAATTTAATTTCTTCATAAATTTTATTTGCCTTGTCTATATCATCAACTAAGATATGACTTGCTGTATATGTTTTATTAGGACTAATTAATTCCTTATTATCTTCATAATACATTTTTAAATCATCGTCAGTAGGATTTACAGCTTCAAAAATCTTATGCATTGCATAATTTTTAAGCATATTGTCTTTAACAAGTTTAAGTTCATTTTTAAACTCATCTTCATCGTCTAATTTATTTTTATAAGCATCGGCAAGAATTATCTCTTGGTTTACCATCTCATCAGCTAAAACCTTTATACCTTCTTCATTTTGAAACCTTGCTCCACCTTCAATATTGTGCATGAAGGAAATCACATCATTTCTGTAAATTTTCTTGCCGTTTACTTCAGCTAATAGTTTATTGTTATTATCCATATTTACCTTTCATTTAATTCGATTCTATTTTTATAAATTTTTATATCCTTATTCTTATACAAACGACCAATTGCTCTTTTAAAAGCAGACTTACTCATCGCAAAATAAGAATAAATTTTCTCAGGTGATGAATTATCAGACACATCAGCAAAGCCGCCATTTTGATATAAATAATCAAGTATCTTGTCGCTATCATTATCTATTTCTAGATAAGCTCTTTGCCTTAGAGTAAGTTCGATTTTGCCATCATTTTTTACTTCTTTGACCCTAGCAGTTATCTCTTCACCTTCAATATATACACCCTTAAATTCTTTAATTCTTATTAATGAATCATATTTATCATCTAAAACTACAAAGGCACCTATAGATTTATTTATAGAATAAATCCTCCCTTTAACCTCATCATTTTCTTTATAATCATGATCATTGGTTAAGAGTTCTCTTATTTTTGTTGTAAGGTAGAGATAACCATCATCTTCTTTGAAAGATAGTGGATAAACCATATCTTTGATAATCTTATAAGTCCTTTCTTCAAAAGGTAAAAAAGCATGTCCTCCTTTTATTTCAAAGTATACACCCTTCTTAGTGATTTCTACTGCTTTTAAAGAATAAACCTTCCCTGGTTTATATGGCAGATCTCTGCTCGCTCTTAAAACTTCATTTAAGTCGCGATATAAGTAGGCTTCGACTTTATCGTCTTGTCTAAGGTCTTTTACTTGCTCCTTATCAATAACAGCATCCCCAAATTTAGTTTTTAAATATGCTTTATTTTTTGTAAATCTCTTTATTGTAAACTCTTTTATAATAATTCTCCTAATTTAATTGATTAAAGGTAAAGCCTTCGCCCAATACTTCAGAAATAGTTGAAGTAAATATAAAGGCCCTATCATCTATTTGTAATATATCATCCTTGATAGCTGGAAATGTTCTGATACTGGTGATTGTCATAATTACTTTTTTGTCCTTATGAGAATAACCACCTTCTGCTTCAAGTAAGGTTACGCCCTTAGCGTGTTTATTAACCAGCATTTCATTAATATCTATGTATTTATCGGATATAACCATAATTGAGATTTTTCTACCAAAGCCTTGCATGAAATAATCAAAACCTATGGATTGTATCATTATTGCGAGGGTAGCGTACATGGCTAATTCTGTACCGAATATAAATGCTGATAGCAATACCACTATAAAATCTGCACAAAACAAACAGACATGTAGGGGCACATTAAAATATTTATTGAAAATTGCTGCAATTAAGTCAGTTCCACCGGAGGATGCTTCATGATTAAAAACTATAGCAAGTCCTAACGAAACAACTATTGATCCGAATATTATGTTTATTATCTTATCATTTCCTAGATTTACGTTAGGAAGCATTTTTTCGAAAACTAGTATATATGCTGATACTGCCATTGAAGATATTAGTGATTTCTTTGCAAATTCAAATCCAATAAAAATCATTCCTGCAATTAGTACAACTACGTTAAGTACTAAGTTTACCATACCTAAATTTAATACTGGCAAGGCTTCTGAAACCACCAGAGCAAATCCAGATATTCCACCAGCTGCAATATCATGGCTTAGTAAGAAAAAATATAATCCACCAGCTATAAGCAAGGATCCAATTAAAATCCATAGGTATTTTTTCATACAACCTCCTTATATTATAATAAAATGTTATCATAAAATAGAGATTTATTCAATAAACTCCAATTAAAAGGTGGCTTATAGAAATAAAATCCTTCATTAAGTTAACATTTTATATTTATCTTTGTTAATTCTTTGTGTTAGGAAGGATTTCTAAAGCCACCTTAAATTTAATCAACCCATTTTGGTGTTATTCTATTAAAATTATCATACATTTCTAATAAACCATCCACCTCTTCAGGTGTAAGCGTAGAATCTGATTTATTTCTCAAATTTATTATGCTTTCTAAAATGGTTGTTGCTTGATAAAGACTTAATAATCGATAAAACTTTCTTGCAGGTTTTTCCCCATTATGATAAGCTTTCAAGGCTGCTTTTGCAAATAATGGATAAGTAATAGCTATTCTATTTATCTCAACAAAATCAATTATACCATCCCCGTATTCAAGTTTTTTGATACCTCTTAAGTCCAAGGAATTCTCGTTGTATATCCTAATGTTTTTATCACTAATATTTTTATATAGTAAGTTAATGGCAGTATTTTCGGTAAGATGTTTGTTGGCATTGATATAATCAATCAATATATAGTCATCGTCACCAATCTCATTTAACCCATGCATGTAAAAAATTTTATTTGAGACTATCAAAAATTCTTTCTGCCAGTCTACTGGGTCTTGAGCTTTTATACCATGAAGTTTTCTCAAGGCAAGACCAAACTCAGTTCCTACCTTCTCTTGATCTTGGTCACTTGCCTTTTCAAGATAATCTTTTAAAGCTATTTCATTTCTATATTCATAAACCTTATAAGATTTTTCTATATCAGGCATTATGCCTTTTTCATAAATAGTAAGTGGATTTAGTCCTGCATGAGCTAGCACTTCATTAACAAGATCTTCATTTTCAAAGTCATCAAATTGGTTTAAGTCATAGAATGAGAATACATAATACTTATCATCCTTCTCTACTTTGTATTTACTAGAGCCAATTTTTTCGATACTATTGACTTTATCTTGATTATTAAAAATATTAGTATGACCTAGGATATTTCTAATATCACTAGTCATTTTAAAATCCTTATTTGTTATGTTCTTTTACTAAAGCTTCAACTTCTGAAGCAAGTTCCAAATCAATCGCTTTTTCAGCAAATAATTTCTCTTCTTTTTGACTTGACTTAATTATTGTATCCTTAATCTCAGCAATTTTTGCAGATGAACCTGAAAATTCATCAAGGCCTAAACCAAGAAGAAGTTTTGTAGCTTCTGTATCTGCCGCAAAAGCTCCACACATTCCTGTCCATTTTCCTGCTTCGTGAGATACATCAATAACATGTTTGATAGCTCTAAGAACGGCAGGATTATAGTTTGAATACATATGTGCTATATTTTCATTTCCTCTATCTACTGCCAAGGTATATTGAGTTAAGTCATTTGTACCTATTGAGAAGAAATCTGCATATTTTATAAACTTATCAGCCATTATTATTGATGCAGAAGTTTCAACCATGATTCCTACATCAAGGTCTTTGTTATAAGCAATTCCTTCCTTATCAAGGTCCTTCTTAATTTCTTCAATTAATTCAATTGACTTTTTAAGCTCGTCTATATTAACTACAAATGGAATCATTATTTTTAGATTGCCAAAGGCAGAAGCCCTTACTAAGGCTCTTAATTGTGTTCTAAATATATCTTCCTTGTCAAGACATAGACGAATTGCCCTGTAGCCTAAGAATGGATTTTCTTCAACAGGGAATTTAAAATAATCTAATCCCTTATCGCCACCAATATCAAGTGTTCTAATAATTAGTGGTTTTTTACCAAGCATTTCAGTTGCTTCTTTATAAACTGCAAATTGGACTTCTTCACTTGGGAATTCGGAACTTTCCATATATAAAAACTCGGTTCTAAATAGACCGACACCGTCACATCCATTTTCTATAGCAAGTTTTAAATCTTCTATATTGCCAATGTTCGCAGAAACTTCTATGTGTTTACCATCTGTTGTGACAGCTTGTAAGTCTTTGATATTTTTAAGTCTTTCCTTCTTTTCTTTTAGTTCTGCGATTAATTTTTCATATTTAGCTACTTCATCGTCACTTGGGTTTATAATTAATACTCCCTCATAACCATCAATAATCGCTTTTTCCCCACCTTTTAGTTTTGTAGATACATCCGCCATACCAACAAGAGCAGGCATATCAAGAGTTTGAGCAATTATAGAAGTATGACTTGTCTTACCACCTAAGTCTGTGGCAAATCCTACTACAGCTTCCTTATCCATATTTGCTGTATCAGAAGGTGTAAGCTCTTTAGATATAATAATGCTTCCTTTTTCTAATTTTGAAAGATCTTTAGGCTTGATACCCTTCAATTTATACATAACTTGGAAACCAATGTCTTGGTAATCACTTGCACGTTCTTTTAGATATTCATCATCCAACGCGCTCATGATTTCTACCATTTCTCTTATAGTTTCATCAAGTGCAAGTTCACTGTTTTTATTTTCGTTTTTGATTTTACTCTCTATGGTGTCTGAGAAGTATGGATCTTGGAGCAATTCTTTATGGGCATTTGCAATATTTTGTTGGGCTTCAGTAGGGTTGTCGAGGTTGCTTAAATCTTCAAAATATGCATTTATTGCATCTTTCACTTTTTGATATTCACTATCAGCTGAATCAGGACTTATTGATGCTTGATTGACCTCAATTTTTTCCCTAGTAAATAAATAGATCTTGCCAATAGCATATCCAGTACTAGCCTTTATTCCTTCATATCTTTCAGTCATATAACTTATTCTCCTTTGAATTAATAATAATTTTAAAAAAAGGATACTTTAAAAGTATCCTTTATAGACTTGATTTTATTCAGCTAAATTCTCAACAAATTCAACTAATTCATCAGCGAATTTTTCTTCATCATCGCCTTCAACGATTAGTTTTATTTCTGTTCCTTTAGCAATACCAAGGCTCATAACATTGAAGATGCTCTTTGCATTAGCTTCTTTATCTTCTTTAATGATTGTAACTTCACCTGGATAATTCTTTACAAATTGTACTAATGATGCTGCTGGTCTAGCGTGTAAACCTGTTTCGTTTGTAACAACAACTGTTCTTTCTGCCATAAAATTCCTCCTAAATTTTCATTTACGTTTATATTTTACTATATTTTATAAAAATTAACAACAATTACCTAATGACCTTTGTTGATTCTCTTTTACTTATTTGAGCATCAATAATCCAGTCATCTTCTAAAATTTCAGCCTCGTGCTTAATTCTCTTAATCAAGGCTCTTATTGAAATTGCACCGATATCATAATATGGGATAGAAACTGTAGTTAGTTTTGGTCTGTAAATACTTGCAATCTTGTTATCGCCAAAACCCACCACTGATAAATCATCTGGAACTTTGATACCATGGTCTACACAATAATTCATAAATCCTATAGCTATCTCATCATTGACACAGGCAACTGCACTAATGTTTGCTTTCTTAATAAGATCAATTGCTTCATCAGCATTTGCATATCCGTCATCGCTTGACATGCCATCTATCCTAAGGATATATGACTTATCCTTACCAACTGCATTTTCATAGCCCTTAATCATAGACTCATTAATAACATTTTGATCCTTGCCAGCAATTAATAATATATTTTCATGTCCAGCTTCAGTCAAACTATTTATAAGTTTATATTCTTCAGATTCATAGTCTACCTTAACTGTTTTTATATTTTTATAATTGTGATACTTATCTAGGATTACAAAAGGTATCCTTGTCTCTCTAAGTTTAACCAATATTTCTGTTGAAATATCTTCGGTAATAATAACAAGACCTTCTACCTGTTTAGTTGCAAGAAAATCTATTGAGTTTTCAACTTGTTGGTCTTCACCATAGGAACTTGTAAGTAAGATATCATATTTATAAACCCTACCTATTTCTTCAATTCCTCTTATTAGTTGAGCCATATATTCAATACCAATATCTTTTACTATTACACCAACTAGATTTGATTTTCTCATTACTAGTGATCTTGCAAGTTCATTTGGTTTGAAATCTAGCTTATTAATTGCATCTAAAACTTTTCTTCTAGCTTCTGGACTTACAGGTTTTGAATTATTCATTACCCTTGAAACAGTAGATATAGATACGCCTGCAAGCTTAGCTACGTCTTTGATTGTTGGTTGTCCCATATTTCCTCCATTATATAAAAGACCATCAAGAAGACGGTCTTAAATTAGCCTGCAATTACGTTTTTTACAATGTCTATTACATCCATAATTAATGATGAATAGTCAGTAATTGATGCAACTCCAGCTCCAAAAGTATCTACACTATCAACCGCTGTTATTCCTACATAATTTACTGTATCTTTTATATCATCAGCTATAGAATTAACACTTGTCATAGTATCATTGACTTTTGCTATCGCCATCTTCAAATTTGGATCTGTAACTACGCTGTTTAAGTTAGTTACAAGATCACTTGCCTCATTGGTTAGATGTGGCAGTTTTGTTATAATACTATCTATATTGCTCGAATTTTTGTTAAGCACCTCTTGCAAACAATTTAATAATTTATTAAATTTAACTAGGACTAGCACCAAAAATATCAATGCAAGGATAGCCAAAACGCTAATAATAATATTGCCTAGAAGATTAAAATCTATAGTTATACTCATTTATATCTCCTTGACTAATTATTCTTATGTCTTACTTTTAAATCGTTCTCTTTTACCTTTTCTTTTGTTTCTTTAGCTTCTTCTTTTAAATCTTCAGCATTATCTTTAACTGCTTCTTTAGTTTCTTTAGCTTCTTTAGAAATTTCTTCTTTTTTTTCATCTGCTACTTTTGAAATTTCTCCGGCACTTTCCTTAACTATTTCTTTAACATCTTTAGCGCCTTCAGCAAGTGATTCTTTCACTTCTCTTGAAGCATCTTTGATTTGTCTACCTGTATCTTTGGCTACTTCAGCTCCATATTCTAGGCCATCCTTAATTGGTTGAAGATCGGTGTATGCCCTATATTTCAAGTCTTCATAACCGTCTTTGGCCTGATCTATCACATCGTATGTTGTATCTCTGACTGTTTCAACAGTATCATTAAATGCTTCTTTTATGTCTTCTCTTGTTTGCTTACCAGATTTAGGAGCAAATAATATACCTGCTGCAGCACCAACTAAGGCACCAACGAGTAGTCCTTGTCCTCTCATTCTCGAATCATGGTTTTTAGCTTTCCAAATCTCGTACTTAATTTCCCTTTGTTTAGCTTTTGCTTTACTTTCAATATAATCTGCTAGTGACATATATCATTCTCCTTTATTTTTAGTCTTATTAATTATTACCCAAAAATAATATTTTAAAACTTTAAATTTATCCTAAGGGGGTCCTTAACTTAAGACCTTCCCGTATGTGAAGGTGGGCAAGCTGTCTAAAATCTCTGACTTCCACTCATTGGAGGCTTGCCATCAAAGTTAGAACTCCGCAATCCCTTATAAAGTTTGTAGGTTTAAATTGGACCTATACCTTAGGATAATTTAATTATAGTATATTTAAAAATTTTTTGCAAGATAATCTTTTCATAATTTAAGTAAAAAAGGCTTGAATTCAGGCAAATTCTCAAGGATAATACTTTCCTGACCAACAAATTCTTTAAATGATAAATAAAAAGAATGTAGTAAGAAACGATCAAAATTATAAGCTGATCCATAAAGTTTATCACCGATTATAGGATGCCCCATACTCCTAAGACTAGCCCTGATTTGATGAGTCTTTCCAGTTTTTATATCACACTCTATAAGTGAATAGTCATCATCACAAGACAAGGTTTTAAAATATGTTATAGCAAGTCTTCCTTTCTCGCTATTCCTATAAGTCTTACTAATTTCATCGTATTCAAGATTTATTTTAAATAATTCATTTATATTAAGTGCTCCAGCCACATAGGCCAAATATTTTTTATGCGTCTTATTTTCCTCAATTTGTTTTTGATAATAAGCTTGAGCATATCTATTTTTAGCAACCATCATTAATCCTGATGTGTTCATATCCAACCTATTTATTAGTCTTATTTTAGATTTAATATCATTTTTCTGAAAATAATAGGCTAATAAATTAGCAAGACTTAACTGATTTTTTGAATTAACAGTTAGCCCACTAGGTTTATTTACGACTATGATATTTTCATCTTCATATACTATATTTAGTTCTCCCTTAATAGGTTCGTAATCAAGATTTTCGGGGTCAATTTTTATCTTTACGATATCTCCTTTACCCAAGTTAATATTATTATGAACACTACTGTCATTGACCAATATTCCTTCATTCAATAAATCTTGGTATGCTCTAATAGAGATTGATTTTTCTTTCAAAAATTTCTTTAAGGTTATTTTTCTAAAATTTTCAAATTTTATATAATTCATACTAGCTCCTATGATATAATATAATCGAAAGGATATGATATGACAAATATAATTAATATTTTTAAGAACAAATCTAGATATACAAATACTATTTTTCATAAGGTAAAAAACATATTACAAAGCAATGGGTATCAAGTTAGCACCCATTACAACAAAAACGCTTTTTTAAATCTTGTAATTGGTGGAGATGGAACATTTTTAAATGCCGTGCACCTTACTAATTTTTCACCTATTCCTTTTATTGGAATTAATACTGGCCATCTTGGTTTTTACCAGGAAATAGAAGTTGATATGCTTGATGAATTTGTAGCTGCTCTTTCAAAAAAAGAATACTCTATTGAAGAGCTAACAGTGCTTGAATCTAAAATAAATAACAAAAAAATTAATGCTATAAATGAAGTGGTTGTAAAATCAAGTAAAAACCAGATAATTAGGCTAAAAGTTTTTATTGATGGCAACTTCATTGAGTACTACTCAGGTGATGGCCTAATAATCTCTACCCCACATGGATCAACTGCTTATAATCTTTCAGCTAAAGGAGCAATCCTCCACCAGTCCCTCAACGGCTACCAGCTCACACCAGTAGCTCCAGTTTATTCAAACCTTAACAAGGCTTTAAAGTGCCCTGTTGTTCTACCCAATGATGCTAGTGTAGAAATTTCAGTTTCAAAAAGAGATAACTATCACACAGTTTTTATATTTGACGGAAAAGAATTTTTTACCCAAGACTATAAAATTAAGATTTGTGTTTCTCAAAACAAAATAAATAAGCTTATTCTCAATAAAAACCATTACTGGACTAATATTAAAAATAAGCTTATGTAATTAATTAAATGAAATTGTATTAAAAATGTCTCTAACGATTCTTCTTGCTAAAGGCGCAGCTACTTCACCACCTGTGCCTTGACTATCTTCAATAACGATAGCAAAAGCAATTTTGGGGTCATCTGCAGGAGCAAAGCCAACAAACCATGCATCTACTTTACCATCCGCCTTATCAGCAGTACCTGTTTTACCAGCAAGCTTTACCCAATCGATATAAGCCGCACTTCCTGTACCATTTCTTACTACTTCTACCATCAAATCTCTTATAGCATTTGCTGTAGTTTCACTAGTTGCCTTAGATAATATTTCATCTTCCGCTTCAAAGATAACGTCGTTTTCCTTATTGGTAATCTTATCCACAAGTCTTGGCTTCATCATAACTCCATTATTGGCAATAGCTGATGTAACCATAGCCATATGCAAAGGAGTAACCTGAGTTTTTCCATAACCAAAACCTGTCATAGCAAGGTCTGCTTGATTTAAATCCTTAAAAGGTATAACAGACTTATTTTTATCCAAATCAAATTCATAGTCTTTATTGAAAGCAAAATTCTCACTAGTTTTTGCTAATTTATCCCTACCTAATTTTACTGCTTTGTTGGCAAAATATGTGTTAGCAGAATTAATGAAAGCTGTCCTTAAATTCAAGCTACCAAATATTTGGTCTTCAAAGTTTTTTATTTCATAGCCTTGGACAATTTCACTTCCTTTATCATTGTAAGAAGTATTAATGTCATTATCTAAAATCGATGCAGAAGTAATAATTTTAAAAGTGGAACCCGGCCTATATAAACCTAAACAAGCCCTATTAATAAGCCTTCCATCGTCTGTTTGAATTAGATTATTCCAATCATCATCGAGACTATTTGGGTTAAAACTTGGTGTTGATACCATTGCTAAAACCTGTCCAGTTGTCGGATTCATGACTACACATGCCCCCTTGTGAGCACTAAGGTAGTTATAAACAATATTTTGAATATTTTGATCAACACTTAGATGAAGGTTATTTCCTGTATCCTTTTTTACAACCATCTTCCTGAATTGACTGAAGTTTTCTCCGCTAATCGCGAGTAGTTCTTTATTATAGGATTTTTCAATACCAGTTTTACCGTAAGTAGTTGAAGAATAACCTGTAATTGGAGCTGATGCTTCTGGATAATTATAAATTCTTACTTGCTTTCCAGATCCATCCTGTTTGCTAAATGCTAAAACATTTCCATTTTTATCGTATATACTTCCTCTTTTTACTAAATCTTCATTAAGCCAAAGTCTCCTATTATGAGAGTTTTCTGCTAAGGACTTTGCCTTAAATAGTTGAAAATAGACTAAATATAGGGTTAGGAACATAAACAAACAAACAAAAAATATCATAACAAATACCAATCTTTTGTTTAGGGTTGATTTGGATAAGACTTTTAATTGGTTATTTTCCTTATATCTTTGTTTTTCTTCAAGTTCCTTTATTTTGTCAATGAAACTTTTACCAGTAATTCTTTTTTTATTTTCTCTATTATCTGTCACTCTTGCCTCCTTCTTTTATTTCTTCCCCACAATATTGAAGGCATCCTAGGAGGATAAATCCAGATAACATTGATGAGCCTCCTTGACTAATAAATGGTAGGGTTACTCCTGTTAATGGAATAAGCTTAAGGACACCACCAAGAATGATGAAAGTCTGTAAGGCAAATAATATTCCTATACAAAAGGCTAGTACAGAATAAAATTTATTTTGTTGAGTTAAAGAAATCTTTAAAGCTCTATAGACGAGTATCATAAATAACAATACAACTCCTACACCCATAAAAACTCCCATTTCTTCGCAAATAGCTGAGAAAATAAAATCTGATTCTGCTACTGGAATATAGTCAGGCCTACCTAGACCAATACCAGTCCCAAATAAACCACCACTTGCGGTAGCAAATAAGGCTTGGGTAATTTGATAGCCTGTTGCATCTATGTCTGACCATGGGTCAAGCCAAGTTGAAACTCTAATCCTAACGTGTCCAAATAGAAAATAAGCAACGATAGAGCCTATTATCATAAAAAACATATTTATAAAAATAAGTTTCCTGTCTTTTTCATAAACAAATTGACTTAAAATTAAGACTCCAAAAAATATTAACGCAGTTCCCAAATCCTTTTGAAGAAATAAGAATCCTATGAATACATAAATCATAAAATTCATAAAATACCTTCCAAAGGGTTTTAGGCTAATTTGATTAAAATTAGTGTAAAAGCTTGCAATAAAAAAAGCAAGAGGGACCTTTATAAATTCTGAAGGCTGGATACTAAATTTATGTGCAACTATAATCCAGTTTTTTGCTCCATATAAATTGGTACCAAAAATCAATGTAAATATGAACAAAGCAATAGAAATGCCTGCGTAAAATAAAATAAATTTATCCCATTTCTTATAAGATTTTAAAATAAAATAAGTCATAAAAAATAGGATTACACCTACAATATAGATTTGCAATTGTCTTCTGCCAAGTTTTGGGTCAAGTCTATATATAATGGCTACCCCGATCGAAAATAACATATTTACAATCAAAAGCAAGATATTATCAGACTTTGTAAACCTATCTACCAAAAATGAAGTAAGCAAGGTTACAATAAGAATTGCTAGATAGGTATAAAAATCCATACTTGTTAAATTTTTAATATTAAATATCATAGCTAAAGACAAGGATAAAAACTCAAATAAAAATAAGTTTAAATTTGCTTTTGCTCTTGTAAGTATCATTGATTTTTCTAATTTATCAAAAGTTCTATTCATCATGATCACCTTGGACGAATAAGAATTTTAGAGAACCAAGTCTAATGATATCTCCAGATTTAAGCTCAATAGCATCTGTTATTTTTTCATCATTTAAGTAAGTTCCATTTGCAGATTTTAAATCTTCAAGAAAATACATACTTTCATCTTGTAAAATTCTAGCATGAAATTTTGACATATATTTATCATTTATGCTTATAGTATTTCTTGAATCACGGCCAATTGTATTATCCTCACCTATGAAATAATATTCCTGAACCATGAAACTAAAACCGTCATTAATATTTATTAATTTTAAATAAGTATCTGATTCTTGTTCCTTTTTTAAAGTAGTTCTAACATCGTAATATATTATTCTAATTATAGAGTAAATAAAATAGAAAACTACGAAAACAAAAATATACTTTAATATTGTCGATAATAATTGATATAAAGTTAAGCTTCCAAAAACATTAATTGAAAATACCTTATCAATAACGCTAAAAAATTTTTCCATATATTTATACTCCTTGGCTATATATTATGATATTTTAATGGAAATTCAAGTTTTCAAGAGAAAAATCTCAGGTTTCACCCTGAGATTTTAAATAAAAGTGTTATTTTATAGAGTCGATTAAACTTTCCATATACTTAACAATTGCATTTTTCTTCGCTAAAGCTTTATCCATAGAATCAGAAATTGCATTTACATAAATTTTTATTTTTGGTTCTGTGCCAGAAGGTCTTAAAGTCACCCATGAATCGTCGCTAAAGTAGCATTTTAATACATTAGATTTTGGAAGACCTGTCTCATCATTTTGATAATCTATGACTCTAGAAACCTCTTCCCCATTAATTTCTTTAATTGGATTTTCTCTAACTTCAGTCATTATTCTACCAATTCTTGCTTGACCATCAGCTCCTTCAAGCACAATAGAGACAACTTCATTAGAATAATAACCATGTTCCTTATAAATTTGTTCTATTACATCTAGGAGAGTTTTACCTTGTGATTTATAGTAAGCAGTCATTTCAGTTATCAACATAGCAGCTGTAACAGCATCCTTATCTCTTACGAAATCCTTATAATTGTAACCGATAGATTCTTCAAAACCAAAAACAAACTTTCCTGTATTATCTCTTTCAAGTTCATTTGCCTTGTCGTAAATATTTTTAAATCCTGTTAAAACATCGTATTTCTTAACACCATATTTTTTTACAATTGGCGCAATAAGGTCTGTAGTTACTATAGATTTAACCACAGCTGGATTTTTTGGGAAGTCTCCCTTAGCATCAAGTCCTGATAAAATATATTGGGTTAAGAGAGTTCCGATTAAATTGCCTGTCAAGAATTGATATTCACCGTTTTTATCTCTAACTTCTACCGCACATCTGTCAGCATCAGGATCTGTCGCAAGAAGTAAGTCAGCACCAACTTTTTTACCAAGTTCTTCTGAATACTTGAAGGCCTTTGGGTCCTCTGGATTTGGATAACCTACTGTAGTAAAATCAGGATCAGGATTTTCCTGTTCCTTTACAACATGGATATTAGTGAAATTTCTTTCTTTAAGAATTCTTCTTACTAGCTTATTGCCAGTGCCGTTTAATGGTGAATAAACAACACAGATATCCTTATCAATACCCTTATCATTGATAGAGCAGTCCAATATTAAGGACATATATTTTTCTATTACTTCATCTGGAACATATTCGATTATTCCTTCTTTTAAACCTTCCTCAAAATCCTTTCTTGGTATTTCGAAAAAGTCTGGATGATCGCCAATATAAGATAAAATTTTATTAGCTGTTTCGTCCATAATTTGGCTACCTTCTTCATTATAAGCTTTGTAACCATTGTATTCTCTAGGATTGTGAGAAGCTGTTACCATTACACCTGCTACACATCCAAGCTCACGAATAGTAAATGAACATACAGGGGTTGGCTCAATATCCTTATGAATATAAACTTTAATGCCATTAGCAGCAAATACTTCTGCTGCAATTTTAGAAAATTCTAGAGACTTATGTCTAACATCATAAGCTATAGCAACACCACGTTTTTTAGCCTCATCTCCACCTTCTGCAATTGCATCGGCAAAACCTTGAGTAGCTTGAGCAACCATGTACTTATTCATCCTATTAGTACCAGCACCAAGCTTGCCTCTTAAACCAGCTGTTCCAAATTTTAAAGACTGATAAAACCTATCTTTAATCTCGTCTTCATTATCCTTAATAGCTTCTAATTCTTTTCTAGTTTCCTCATCAAACCTGTCGTCCTTGTACCAAATTTCAAAATTTTTCTTATAATCCATAAGTATCTCCTATTTTATATACATTTACTGACAAAGATTCAAGACTTAAGCCGTCAGTCGCCTCTAAGCTTATTTTATTAATACCCTCTTTATCAAAAACCTTTACAATTTTTTTATCCTTGTTAACCTTAATATATTCGTCTAATATATTCCAACTTACAAACATATCATGTCCATTAGCATTTATAAGAACAATATACTTATTGTCTAGTATATATCCAATTAAACTATCTTCTAAACCTTCGATAAATTTAAGTCTGTTTTCTATCTCATCCTTACTAGTATATTTAAAGGCCTCAATATTTTTTCTCAATTCAATCAAATCTTTAGTATAATTGAAAATCTCGATGTTATTCTTTTTATCTTCCCATTTTATAGCATTTACTGAAAGTGGTGAATTATATGAGTTCGAGTCATTCTTTTTGCTATGGTTAAATTCATTTCCTTCATATATAAAGGGTTTGCCAAATGAAAGCATGATTATTCCCATAGCGAGTTTTATATATGAATTAATATTTCTAGTATCATCTAATGAAATAGCCAACTTATCATAAATAATTAAATTATCATGACAATTAAAATAATTGATTGTCTCAGCTGCATCATCTGCAAAGCCATCACCATTTCCATAATCAATTGAACCTCTTATTCCGGTTTCAATAGCATGTTTATTATAGAAAAGACCTTGTATATATCCTTTGCCGTAAGAATTTACATCGCCCTTAATAGCATCCCTAAAATCATCATTAAATACTCCAAAACCATTTGATTTTTGTTTACCTTTCCAGATTTGCTGGTCATAGTTTAGTGGCGAAGATAAAGCCATCCATGGTTCACCGTAAATAATAATATTAGGGTTTACCTTCCTTAATTCTCTGATTGCAATTCTTATTGTTTCAAGATCAATTAATGCCATCAGGTCGAATCTAAAACCATCTATCTTATACTCTTTAACCCAATGAATTAAGGAATCTATTATTAATTTTCTCACAAAAGGTTTTTCGCTTGCAAGTTCATTACCACAACCTGAACCGTTAGAAAAGCTATGGTCTGGATTTGTCCTATGATAGTATTGGGGAGCTAAGGTATTTAAGTTTGAATCAACAGTCTTAAAGGTATGGTTATAAACCACATCCATAATTACACCTATGCCCTTATCATGGAAGGCCTTGACCATTTGCTTAGCTTCTATTATCCTAGATTTAGGATTAGTTGGATCCGTTGAGTATGAACCTTCAGGTGCAAAATATAATTCAGGATCGTAACCCCAATTATAATTATCATCACAGAAAAATTTAGAATTATCCTCATCAACGCTTATAAAATCATACATTGGAAGGATTTGAACGTGTGTAACACCCAGGTCTTTAATATTATCAATTCCCGTTCTTACGCCTTTATATGACGTATTCATCTCTGCTAAACCTAAGAACTTACCCCTATTAAATACCCCACTTGATTTATCTGCTGTATAGTTTTTTACACTCAGCTCATAGATAATTGCTTCATTTTCTTTTATTTCTGGGATTTTGCTTTCCCTAAAGCCTTCTGGATCTGTATCCTCAAGGTTTACGATTGCAGAATACATAGAATTTATAGACGCTGAAAATGCGTATGGGTCTGTAACTTCATACTTATCTTCTACAATATAATTATAAAAATAACCATCGTAATCCCCTGCTAGGCTTATTGAAAATATCCCCATATCATCTTTTGACATCGGATAGGTTTTTCTTCTGACTTCTTTTATGTTATCAGTTATAACAAGGTCTATCTTATCCCTATCTGGTGCAAAAACTCTAAATGTTGTTAAATCTTTAGAATATATTGCTCCTAACTTAATTTTTTTAAGTTCCTTATAGCTAATGTTTTTCTTTTTAACTAAATTCATCCTATTTACTAATTACTTCATCCAATCTAAAATTATTTGCCCATATTATATTTTCTACTTGCCTTTTAGTCCATTTATCAATATCTAAATATTCATTCTCTATTTTACTTCTAGTATTTACTAGATCTTCAAGATCATAAAAAATCTTAAAAGAGTCGTTATACATCAAAAGCTGGTCATAGATAATTTTGAAATTATAAGGAAAATTATCATAAGATTCATTCAACAAATTATCAATTGTGAATTTAACTATTTCACTATTATAATAAAACTCATTTGCATTGTATGAGTTTTCAATATCTAATTTTTGAATTGTATCAAAATCTGCTCCAAAAGTGTAAAATGAATTACTTACATCAAGATTATCAATTATCCCACCCTTAGTAGATATAATATTTGACATATTAAAGATAGCATTTAGAATATGGAAATTCTGGTTGTCAAGAGTAGGCAAGGTTAAATTTGAGTAAATATCAACTGCAGGCAAGACTCGCTTTATTTTTTCCACATTTAGGTCTTCTACAAAGACAATTTTTATTTTTTCCCTAATAAATTTATCCTTATCTATCATTTTCTTTAGAGCAATGATAAATTTTATAGTCTCCTTCGCCATAAAGTAGCCTTCATTGGCCTTACCTGAAAATATATATGTTGTAGGTGTTAGCTTGAGATTGCTGTTATATTTAAGCATGTAATATTTATATGCAATAGCTAGGCAATTTAAAATCTGTCTTTTACTCTCATGCATAATAGATAATTGAACATCGTACATGGAATATGGATTTATAACATCTCCCAGACTATTTTCCACTATCTTCGCTAACCTGCATTTATTATTGTACTTTACTTTATCTAAATCTTTAAAAAAACTTTCGTTATTTTGTATTTTTTTGATTTTTTCAATTTTTTCATAAGCAAAAGAATTTATGCCATAATCTCTCAAAAGATTTGAAAGACCAACATTTGAAGATGATGAGTATAAAATTCTATCCGTTCCATAATTAAAATATGAATGATTAATGTCATTTTCTCTCGCTTCAGCGATAATTTTAGATAGGTAATTATAATCACCTGAAAGATATTTGTTAATATTTCTAAATGATACTTTACCATTTTTTATAATACTTAGTTCAGGAGAAATAATCTGAAGATTTTTTTGTATCTCAATAATCGCATCCTTAATCTCTGGGTTTATTCTTCGAATCATCTCAATATCATAATCTTCAACGCTATCGTCTGTTATTGAAAAAGCAACATGGTCAAAAACCATTCTTGACATATCAATTGCTTTTGACATCTCATATCCATATTCCCTTGTTAGAATTCGTATAAATTCAATTAGAGCTAGGCTTGGATGTATATCGTGACTGAAAATTTTAATATTATTTTCTATCCCCTTTATATTGCCATGCCTCTTGTTATGCCTCCTAAAGATATCTCTAATAGCTGAAACTGCATAAAAATATTCTTGTTTTAACCTTAGAAATTTACCTTCATATGTTGAATCATCAATATATAAAAATTTATTTATCGAAGAAATATTAATGTAATTATCATAGGCCTTAAGAAAATCTCCCCTGGTAAAATCTTCTATATTTATAGCATCTACGACTTCAGACTTAAAAAGTCTTAAGGTATTTACGAAATCTGCATTATCACTTAAAATCGGCATATCATATGCTATTGTTTTACTCTTTCTTCCATCTATTTCTAAAAGATAAGAAAAAGATTTTTTATGTTCCCAATTAGATCCTTGTTCTAACCAAAAATCAGAATATTCTACCTGCCTGCCATCAACAATCTTCTGCTTTAAATTTCCATTTTCATATCTTAAAGCATAAGCGACAGCACGTTTCTTTTGATTTGCTAATTCATTTATCAAGGCAGATGAACCAATACCAATATCACCTACTCCTAAATCAGCTTCTTTTTCGCAAGCAAGAATTTCATCAAAATCAAATCCTAATTCGTCAAGAGCTTCAATTATTTGATCTTTTATTTTAAGTCTATGTATATTCCTATCTATAAACTTTCCAGGTAAGTATTCAAAGGACAAAATATAATAGTCCTTATCATTTTCTAGATCTTTTGACTTGACCCAAGTCTTACCAATAACTTCCATTAAATACCTACATAAACAGTCATAAACTTCATTTACTCGAGCATTTTTCGTATTTTTCGCATAAAAAGAATACAAAAAACTTTGTATTCTTTTTACGATATATTCTTTATCTTTATTCATATTTTTTACGCCTTAATTTTTTCATAGAGGTCTAAGTATTTTTCTGACGACATTTCCCAGTCATTTTTTTGCTTCATTGCATTCATAACCAAATGCTTATGTGTTTCATTCTTATTCTTATAAACATCTATAGCATTTTTAGTTGTGAATAAAAGCTCATGCGCATTAATATTTGCAAAAGAATAACCAGTACCTTCGCCAGTATATTCATTATAAGGGATGACTGTATCTTTTAGACCTCCTGCTTCCCTTACAATTGGTAGAGATCCATAACGCATAGCGATCAATTGGCTAATTCCACAAGGCTCAGATATAGATGGCATTAGGTAAAAATCAGAACCTGCATATATTTCATGAGATTCTTTTTCATTATAGTAAATTCTTGCTGCCACCTTGTCAGGATACTTCCATTCGAAATATTTAAACATTTCTTCATAGGTGTAATCTCCTGTACCCAAGACAACTAATTGGATATCTTCTTGTAGCAATTCTTCCAATATATACCTTACAAGATCCATACCCTTCATCTCATTTAGCCTTGAAACTATACCAAATACTGGCACATCATCTCTCTGTGGGAGGTTATATAGTTTTTGTAATTCTTTTTTATTTATATACTTATCATTTATAGAATTCAAATCATAATTTTTTGCAAGATTTTTATCTGTAGCAGGATTCCAAACATCGTAATCTATTCCATTAACTATCCCATCTAACTTATAATTATATTCCCTTATAACACCATCAAGGCCCTCGCCGTAGAATGGATATTGGATTTCTCTTGCATAATTTTCAGAAACTGTATTTACATGTGTAGCATGGATAATTCCACCCTTCATGAAATTTATTGCGTCATAATATTTTAAGTCATTTTCATTAAAATATCTACCATCTAAACCTGCAAGAGCCATATAATCAGAATTAAATACCCCTTGGTATTTTAGGTTATGAATGGTAAAAAGAGTTCTTATATCTTCGTAATAAGAATCCCCTGTCCTAAAATCATTTACAAATACATTGACCATGGCTGTATGCCAATCGTTCGAATGGATGATATCAGGTTTGAAATTTATTTCCTTTGGCAAAAGTGTGCAAGCCTTTGAGTAGAAAATATATCTTTCCGCATCATCGTCATATCCATAAAGCCCATCTCTATCAAAATATTCAAGATTATCTATGAAATAATAAATAACACCATCCCATTCTAACTGGTATACTCCAGCGTATTGGTGTTTCCAATCAAGGTCAACATAAAATTCAGTAATTTTTTCCATTTTTTCGCGATAAGATGCACCAATACCCTTATGTAAAGGCATAACAACTCTAATATCTACACCTTTTTTCTTTAATTCTTTTGGAAGGGCTCCAGCAACATCTGCAAGCCCCCCTGTTTTTATGAATGGTACTGATTCACTTGTTAGAAAAAGTATATTCATTAATAACTCCTTTGGTCTAGTGATTCATTTTTACTTGTTACATATGGATTCGCCCTATTACCAAACAATCTTACATCATGACCAATTTCTGTCCCCTTATCAGTAATTACAAAGTTAAGTATTGCTCCATCACCAATAACAGAATCTTGGAAAATTATAGAATTTCTGATAATAGCACCCTTACCAATCTTAGCACCTCTAAATATAATAGAATTTTCTACTTCTCCTTCTATGATACCACCATTAGCTATCAAAGAATTTTTCACATTTGCATTCTTAGTATAAGATGTTGATGGTTCATCTTTTGATTTTGTATAAACAAGTCCATCTTCATAAAATAACTTATCAAAGGTTTCCTGATTTAGAAGTCTCATATTTACTTCATAGAAAGAGGTAAAATCTTTTATTATTTCAAATTCCTTATCTTGTCTATAAAAATCAATATTCAAATTACCTGGATAGGCAAAAATTGCAGACAAAAGTGAATTTGAAACATTTTCCTGCATAGCATGTCTTAAAACCTTTAAGAAAGATTCTTTCTTCATAATTAAAGAGCCCAAGAATAGATCAACTGTATCTGTTATACCCATGTTAATTCCTACTCCAGTTGGCTTACCATCATCATCAGAATTGATTATTGATTGGTCTAAGTATTCTCCATCCTTATCTGTAACTTTACTTGAAAGTATTAAACAGTCTATATCCTCATCTTTCATTTTTTCCATTGCATCTCTTATATCTTCCTTTATAATATACATTGGATTTTTGATATAAACATATTCAAACTCATGCTCTTGGAAATAGACAATAGTGTCATAGTAAGTCTCAATCTCACTTTTAGACCCTTTACTAGCAAGACCTACAGGGTTTATCATAAGACCACCATTTCTCCTATTTAATTCCCAACTTTTACCATTACCAATATGGTCAAGAGCAGATCTGAGCTTGCTTCCTGCGTACAATATTACTCTATTGATATCATAATTAGCAAGATTTGATAAGGCAAAATCTATTATCCTATATCTGCCACCAAAAGGCAACATAAAATCCGGTCTAAATTTGCATAAAGGCCCATAATTTGTTTCTTTAAAATTTGGACTATAAACTAAAGCAACAATCCTATCCATCCTATTCCTCCTCTATACCTTCGTTACTAACTAAATAAACTATATCATCATTTTCTTTTCCGATATCTTCTGTCAACACCATATTTTCTGCAACTACTGCATTATAGATTTTAGCTCCAGACTTAACCTTAACTCCATTTAATAAAACAGAATTATATACTTCAGCGCCTTTTTCAATTTCTACTTCAGAGAAAAGAACAGAATGATTAACCTTTCCATCAATTACACAAGCTTCGTTAACAAGAGTATCAGTTAATGTTGCATTTTTACCAAGTCTATGTGGAGGTAAGTTTAAGGACTTGGTATATATTCTCCAATTATCATCATAAATATCTAATTCGTTATCAGGATCAATTAAATCCAAGTTGGCTTGCCAGAAACTTCTAACTGTTCCAACATCCTTCCAGTATCCATCAAACTTATATACATAGAGCGGTGAACCTTGATGTAACATTTTCGGAATTATATCATGTCCAAAATCATTTGTAGATTCTTTATTTTCGTAATCTTCTATTAATTCCTTCCTCAAAACCTTCCAATTGAATACATAAATACCCATTGAAGCAAGATTTGATTTTGGATTTGCAGGTTTTTCTTCAAATTCTACAATCTTGTCATCGTCATCAGTATTCATAATACCAAAACGGCTAGCCTCTTCCCATTCCACTTGCATTACTGCAATTGTACAATCAGCTCCTTTTTGCTTGTGCACATCAAGAAGCTCCCTATAGTCCATCTTATAAATATGGTCACCTGATAAAATGAGAACGTATTCAGGATTAACTTCGTCTAAATAATTAATATTTTCATAAATAGCTGAAGCTGTACCCTCAAACCATCTACCACCTGATTCAGTATAATAAGGAGTAAGAATTCTTAAACCTCCAAAATTCCTATCATAATCCCAAGCTGCACCAATACCAAGGTGTTCGTTAAGAAGTTGAGGTTTATATTGAGTTAAGACTCCTATATCTTTAATTTCACTATTTGTTGAATTACTAAGGGCAAAATCTATAATGCGGTATTTCCCTCCAAATGGAACTACCGGTTTAGCCATCTCCCTTGTCAATGCTTTAAGTCTAGAACCTTGACCTCCTGCCAAAAGCATTGCTGCAGTATTATTTGCGTTTCTCATAAGCCCTCCTGTTTATATAATAATTGTCTTCATATATATACCCATATATAGGATTTATATTCTAGAAAACCTTTTCTTATCTTATATTTTATCACGAATTCCATCATTTTGACAAGGCTTTTATAATTAGTATAATTACCCTATATGGGGATGCCATGGTTTCGACGTGATTGAAGAAGCTTAGGCTGCAGGTCGTATATCAAAACGTAAATTGATAATTAAATATAAACGCAAACAATAATAGCGAAGCAAACTTCGCACTAGCTGCCTAGTAATAGGACAAGCAATAAATATTAGGTCCGTCGCAGACTTAATATTTGTTTTATAATCTAGCGACAACTGGTATATCAAAGCTTTGCGATATATCTAGTACTATGAAGCTAGCATAAAAATTTTTTGTAGATTTTTGATTTTTTATGCAAATTTAAAAGATCTAATAAGCTTGTAGATGCCTTCGGTGATGCTTTCACGGACAAGGGTTCGAGTCCCTTCATCTCCACCAATTTAAATATAGGATTAAAAGGTGTAAATTTAGACCTTTTAAAAATCACGAATGATAAGAAGCGTAGCGATATTTATAAGAATCGTAACAAAATTCGTAACAAATTAAAATGGAGGCGACTTGCCTCCATTTTAATTTGTTGCTATTTAATTATCGGACCAAAAATTTCACTTGATATTATAATATAAATCGTCTGTTGGTCTTTTGCCTGAAAATATGTTGCTATCAAGATTTTCAAGCTTGTCCATGTATATTTCAAAAACTCCCGACATAGTATCAGAATCTATGTAGGTATTTTCCATCGATTTATATATTTTAATTGCTTCCTCATTTGTTATATCATAATTATTTATGATGCTTTGTGATAAAACAGTATTGGAATCTATTGATTGCTGAGCTTTTTTATAATCTGATAGAAATTTATCAACACTTTTTTTGTTGTCCATAAGAAAATTTTTATTAACTATTATAACTTCTGATAAGAAATCTCCATTCGAATCAACCTTAGAATTAGGTAGCATTGAGATGGCTTTATTTGCATCAAAAGAATAGTAATTTTTCTTTGCTAAAGCTTTGGAATAGTATGGTTCAGAAAGAATTGCCAAGATATTATTAGCAGAATCTAAATTTTTAACCAATTCTTTTTGGCTATAATAAAATTCTGTATTTATTCTCATCAAAGTCTTAACAAATCCCAACTTTGTATCAATTAACCTGTTCATTGAATCGTTTAATTCTGGCACCATAATTGTTTTTCCTGCCATATCCTTTGGACCATTAATTTGTTTATCACTGATAATATGTAGATTATTCACACCTGTTATTGCAGCAAGCTTAATGTTGCCATCAGTCTTATTATATAAATCTACTACCTGATATGCAGGTACAATAGCTATATCAAAATCCAGCGACTCAATTTGTGTAAGATTGTTAATTTTAGTAGTTTCATAAGTATTTTCGCTATCTTTGCTTAATTCATCCAATACAATATCGGAAGCAAAAGTTGCAGATTTGATATCTATCTTATTAAGTATTGGCTTTTTATTAACTTCAATAACTTCTTTTTCAATTTTATCGATTTTGTCTGATTTCTTATTTTTAAATAATAAGCATCCACTTAATAATAAAATCGGGATAATTATCAATAACAATTTTTTTATCTTATTCACTTACGTCTCTCCTGTCTTCCAGAGCTCTTTCTAGAGTGAGTTGATCAAAATATTCTAGATGAGAACCAACTGGAATGCCTTGAGCGATTTTTGAAATTTTAATATTTCTTCCCTTTAGAAGGTTGGTAATAAAAAGTATTGTTGTCTCGCCTTCTATAGTTGATGATATAGCCAGGATAATTTCCTTTATATCTTCAGTATCTAACCTTTTTATTAGTTTATCTATATTTAACTTATCAGGACTAATGTCATCTGATGGCGAGATAAGTCCACCCAAGACATGGTATTTCCCTCTATAGGCACCTGACTTCTCGATTGCTATAAGATTTCTCACATCTTCGACAATGCAAAGATATTCATCATCTCTAGTAAAATCTTTACAAATGTTGCAAGTATCTTCTTCAGTTAGATTTCCACAAATTTTGCAGTGGTGAATTCTTTTTTTTACTTCAATTAAAGATTTTGAAAAGTCTTCTACACTTTTAGCATCTTCGTCAACTATACTCATAGCAAGTCTTTCAGCGCTCTTCCTGCCTATAGTTGGTAATTTTTGAAATTGTTCTATTAAATTATTTAGTGATTCAGGTAATATTGCCATTACATTAAACCAGGAATATTAATTCCACCAGTTAATCTACCCATATTATCTTCATTAAATTTATCTGCTTGGCTTGCTGCATCATTTATCGCAACCATTATTAAATCTTGAAGCATCTCAACATCATCAGGATCAACAACATCAGGGTTTATTTTTATAGATGTTACAACCTTTTTGCCTGTCACAGTTGCCTCAACAACGCCACCGCCAGCAGAAGATGTAAATTCTTTTTCTTCTAGCTCTTGTTGAGCCTTTTCCATTTCCTCTTGCATCTTCTTAACTTGCTTCATCATATTATTCATATTTGGCATTCCGCCTCTAAAATTTCTAGCCATTTCTTCCTCCTATTTTATACTTAATTCTTCATCAAAGATTTTTTTTAATTTATCTATTGTTTGGCTTTGCTTAGAATCTCTTTCTATATTTTCTGCTTCTTTACTATCTCTAGTTTCAAGAAAAAAACTTATATCTTTATTTAAAATAGCTGATAGCTTTTCACTTATTTCGTCAATTTTAGTTTCTATAAAAATCCTATAAAACTCGTCTTTAATTATAAGCACAAAATCAGAACCATTATACTCATAATTAAAACCTTCATCGTTAAAAATAGTATTTAACATAGTTCCAGAAGTCGAAACCACCATTTCTCTAATATCGTGCATCAAGTGTGGATCAATACTTATGGATTTTGAAGATTCTTTATCTTCACTTATATCATTTCCATCTTTACCTTCACTTATATCATTTCCAATTGAAGTTTTAGTGACAATTTCTCCTACATTTGAAATGTGATTATCAACAACATCATCAGACTTGTTTGGACCAATCTCTTCAAGATCATAAGTTCTATCGTGCTTACTTGTGACAGGATTAAAATTTTCCAACCTCACATTAATAATGCTATTAATAGTATCAACTATATTTGAATGGTCTAATCTTTCAAGTTTTTCAACCCTTGATCTTAGACTATTTGTATCAACAGTATCAATTAACCTTAAAACTAAAACCTCACTTAAAATGTCTGTGTTAGATGAATTATTGATTTTTATGCAATAATCATTTAATACATCTAAACTAGTTAAAATCCTATCTAAGCTTATTTCATCAACCTTTTCTTTTAGGAAATTTAGCCTATCTTGGTTTTCAAAATCCATGTCATCTCCACTGACTTTCAAAACCATTAAGTCCCTATAGAAATTTATAAGAGAATCAACTATATCAAGATTTGACTTACCGTCATTTCTTATATCCAATAAATCATTTAAACTTTGCCTTTGGTCTTTTACAATAATGCTATTCACAAGTTTATTAATCTTCTCGAAGCCAACAGAACCTAGAATAAACTCAACATCCTTAAGCATAAATTCTTTTTTATCAAAAGATAAAACTTGATCTAAAATGCTCAAGGCATCCCTCATAGCGCCCTTAGCCTTTGTAATTATAAGGTCAATAGCTTCATTTTCCATCTTAACATTTTGGTCCTTAAGAATTATATTAATCTGCTCTTTTATTTTTGATGAGTCAATTTTATTAAACTCGAATTTTTGGACCCTAGATAAAATAGTTTTTGGAATTTTATCAATCTCTGTAGTTGCTAAGATAAATACCAAGTGCTTAGGAGGTTCTTCCATGATTTTTAAAAGAGCATTGAAAGCTTCTCTTGTAATCATATGGGCCTCATCTATTATGTAGACCTTATATTTAAGATTTGCAGGTGGATAAATAACATTATCTCTAAGATTTCTAATATCATCTATACGTCTATTACTAGCCGCATCCATCTCCACAACATCAAGGCTTGTTTCTTCTTCTATTGCCCTACAATTTTCACATTCAAGACAAGGAGATCCATCTTTAGGATTTAAGCAATTAATTGCTTTTGCAAAAATCTTTGCCGCAGATGTTTTACCGCAACCCCTTTCTCCAGCAAATAAGTAAGCATGAGAAAAGTTTTTATTTTTTATTTGATTTTTTAATACATTAATGACCTTATCTTGACCAAGGACTTGTTCAAAAACTTTTGGTCGATATTGTCTATATAAAGCTTTAGTCATAGCCTTCCTTTCTACCTAATAATTATACCACAGTTTCGAATTTTTAATGAATTTTTTCTTTTGCAATGCAAATAAACTATGGTATAGTAAGTTATTGTAATATGGAGAGCTGTCCGAGTGGTTGAAGGAGCACGATTGGAAATCGTGTATACAGTTTTTCATGTATCATGGGTTCAAATCCCATGCTCTCCGCCATGCACTAGACGGGGAACTAGCGGTGCCTTGTAACCTGCAATCCGCTATAGCAGGGTTTAAGTCCCAATGGAGGACTTTTAGCAAAATAAAAGATTATGATTACTAGTGTTGATTGATAGATCTTACGCAACATAAGACTGTGAACCATGTCAGGAGGGGAACCTAGCAGCATTAAGCAGACCCTTGTGTGTGCCGTAAGGCCACCTAGCATGAGCTAGAAATCTTAGACCCTATATTTTACTAATCGTTCGATATTGGGTGTGCTTACATATAACTCCAAGTTTATCTTGGAGTTTTTTTATACTCAAAATAAGATTTATGTTATAATAAAATTAGATAAAATATGAGGAGCTTATTTTGATAGGAAAAAAATTTGCCAAACTTTTTAATAGACCAACCGCCAACCTAATGTTGCCTGCTAGTCAAGTAGCTGTTGTAAATGAAAATGACTCCTTGCTTCATGCAAGCCTTGTATTGTCAAGCTCAGGTTATCAAATTATTCCTGTAATTGATGATAATAACTGCATACGTGGTTTAATCTCAATACCACAAATTGTAAAAAATTTTGATAACATATCAATTTTTAATGAAGAAAAACTAGCAGCCCATACAGTTAAGGAAGCTATGAACCAGGTTGTACCAATATTATTTGATAATTATGAATTAGAAGATGTAATTTCACTTCTAATAGACAATAACTTTGTTTGTGTAACAATGAAAAATGGATATTTTTTAGGAATAATACCCAGAAAAGTTGTTCTTGAAAGATTTACCCAAGTGGCTCACAATATTGAAAGAGAATATAAACTCATAGAAAAATAACAAGGAATAAGTCTTCCTTGTTATTTTAAATTTATATTTATTTAATTTTAAAGATCGCAGAACCAAAAGGTTCGATTCTAATCTCTTCGCCTATTATAATTTTACCATTTACATTACCTGTACCCTCATACTTTAAATTATTTGTATTAATTATTTCTTCAAGATTATAAGGGCTATTTATTTCATATCCTATATCTGTGAAATTAACAACTACCAAATATTTCTCATTTTTATAGGTTCTTTCATAGGCGTAAATGCTATAACCATCGACATCTAAAACTTTAATACTAGACTCATCTTCACATAAGGCTTTGGTATTTAAGAAAATTTTCGCCAAGTCCTTATAATATTGATTAAAATTTTTATTTATAATCTCACTAACATCAAAATTATTATAAATCGAAAATGTCCTCATATCAGCAAGCTCGTCACCCATAAAAATAAACTTAGATGACTTTAAAGTCATTAAAAATGTAAATAAAGATTTAAGTTGGGAAATCTTTTTATCATCAGAAAACATCTTCATTGCAAGATTTGCTTCATTAAGGTAACTATCAACATAAGAAAACCCTAATACTTTTTTTGAATTGCCATTTTTTATAAGGTTATTAATATAAGTTTGATAGCATGCCCTTTCTATAGGCTGCCTTTGAAAAACTTCGACAATATTTCTAAGTTCACTATCAAAAATCAAATCAAACCCTAAATCAAATTCCTCATATACTCCATTTATGCCCGCAATTGAATAAGATTTATTTTGCCTTATTAAATCGTTAATTTCTCGTATCAATTCAAGCCAAGAATTATTAACTCCCCTATTTTTATCACCTTGCCAGTAAATCATATTTTCTGCAGAGGAAAAATAAATACCGTCAATTCTTAGTTCTTTTACATAATAATTTACAAGTGATAATAGGTAGGACTTTACAAAATTTTTGCCAGGGTCAAAATTTATAGAACCATAATAATTGTATTTTATATTATCATAGTCATAATTATAAAGATTTGTTCCATCAAACTTGTCTAAACCTAAAAAATCAGGGTCAAATTCGGCTATATCAAGTTCTACAATAATTCCAAGCTTATTCTTATGAAGTATATCTATAAAATATTTAAAATCATCAAGACTTCCATACCTTTCTGAAAAAGCAAAAAGTCCCAAAGAAGAATATCCCATCTGCTTGTAATTTTTATATTCACTTACTGGCATTATTTGCACATGGGTAAAATTATTATCTTTTATGTGATTAACAAGTTTTTCATAAACTTTTTTCTTATCTTCCTTGTCCCTAAACAAAGATCCAAGGTGGACTTGGTAAATATTTTTTGGTTTTTGACTTATTTTCTTATACTTAAACTTATAAGCAGAATTGTCTATAACTGTTAATCCCTCTTCCAAACATATTTTTTTAGAATAAGGGTCTAATTTTTTATAAAAATTACCTTCCACATCTTCTATAAGATATTCATAACGGTCACCCTCATTTACTTGGTTAAATGTTATGGAGAAAACACCTGTTTGGTATTTTCTAAGAGAACTCTTTTCCCAATTGTTAAAGTCACCTGCTATATAAACATTTTTGGCTTCTGGTGCAAGTACTCTAAAAATATAATCCTTAGCCTTTCTTTTATGAGAGCCAAAAAATTCAAATCCATCTTGAGATTTTCCATCAAGATAATCTCTTGTATTCATTACTTATCCTTTCTCTATCTCTGTTCATATTCTTCATAGCTACTAATCATTGCTCTTGTAACTTCAATCATCATCCAGTCAACTTTTTTTGACCAATCAGGATCAGTTGCATAAAGCTTGCCAATACCATTTGTAGATATACCATTATAAAACTTGCCATCTTCGTTTAAGTATTCATTCTTCAAATGTTTAGCAACTGTAAATATAGAGGCTCTTTCATTTGTAAAATCTGTTGCTAAATTGTAAGGGTCGTGGTCAACTGCATTGAATCCAAATAAATTTTTCTTTTTTAGAAAAAGCTCACTTGTTCCATTACCTGTTTCATGCTTAGCCATAGCCATAAGTAGGATTGGATTTACTCCCTCTTCCTCACTTGCATCCTTAAAGTCTTTTTGAAGGCCTAGTAAGTTTGTACCAGCAAGCCCCCAGCCTAATTCTTCGCTAGAAAACTGAGTTGGGTTTAGGGGATAAAAATCATTTTTATCTGCAATTTTTTCAGAACCCTTTTTCGTAAATTCGTCTAAATCTTTTTTTAACTTATCAAACCTTATATCTCTCATGTCTTTTAAATTCATGGCTTCTTCTGAAATCTGCTTTAAGCCTAATAAGAGGGTATCCCTTCTGTTTACCTTAGCTTCGTCTGCAAAAGATATATTTGATAATGCAAAAAAAGGTAAAATTAAAAGCATCAAGAATATAAAATTACTAATCAATTTCTTTTTATATACCATAAGTCTCCCTTATATATAAAATATATATTAATAAAATTATATGCTTAATGCTCTATTTATCAAGCTTTCATTTTTCTTGAACCAGGCTTGATAGCTGGAATGTTCTTTAAATCATCTGGTAGTTCGTCAGGATCCCATGCATTTACCTCAATTTTTACTGCTGAGATAAGTGGAAGCCCGTTTATTTCATCTACATGTGACCTATTTACTATAGAAGTGAGGGCTACTACATCACCACCATGAGCTTTTATAACATCAACTGTTTCAAAAGAGGACTTACCAGTTGTGATTACATCCTCTACAATTATTACTTTTTGACCTTCTTTAATTTCAAAACCACGTCTAAGAGTCATTTCGTTATTTTCTCTTTCAGTAAAAATCGCGTCAACTCCAAGAGCCCTAGCCACTTCATAAGCAATAATAATTCCACCCATAGCAGGTCCAACACAAAGATCTACTTTAATACCAGCTTGTTTTACCTTCTCTGCAATTATTTTTGCAACTTCCTCACAATACTTTGGATTTTGGATTAATTTTGCACATTGCACATACTTATCAGAGTGTTTACCACTAGATAAGATAAAATGTCCCTCAAGTAGGGCATTAGATTTTTTTAATAATTCTATTGTTTTTTCCATTTTTTCTCCTATAAAATTCCAACTATATCATTAATATTATCTATACTGTTATCAGAACAATATTTTTCGAGATTATCAATTATTTCAATCATAGTTTCGAGTTTTGAAAAATTTGCTGTACCAACCTGAACTGCATTCGCACCTACCATCATAAACTCTAGGCAGTCTTCAACATTCATAATTCCACCCATAGCAATGACTGGTATATCAACAGCTTGGGCTACTTCATAAGTCATTCTTAGAGCAATTGGCTTAATGGCAGGACCAGAAAGTCCAGCAGTCTTATTATTAAAAACAAATTTCTTTTTCTTAATATCAACAGCCATAGCATTAAAAGTATTGACGAGGGAAACTGCATCGGCACCACATTCTTCTGCAATTTTTGCAAACTCTCCTATATGGGTCACATTTGGCGAAAGTTTTACAATTAATGGATGGTTAGTTTCCGCCCTTACAAGGCTTATTACTTCTCTAGCTTTATAAGGATCTGTTCCGAAAGCCATGCCCCCTTCTTTTAGGTTTGGGCAAGAAATATTAAGTTCAATCATGTCAATATCTGCTTTATCAAGCTTTTTCGCCCCTTGGATATAATCATCATAAGAATGGCCACCCAGGTTTGCTATTACAACAGTGTCATATTTTCTCATGAAAACTAATTCGTTCTCAATAAAATGATCGACACCAGGATTTTGAAGTCCTATTGAGTTCATAATACCAGCAGGTGTTTCGTAAATTCTTATGCCTGGATTTCCGAGATTTTTTCTTATAGTTAGACCCTTAGATGAAATTCCGCCTAATTTATTTAAGTCTATGTAGTCCTTAAATTCTTCACCAAAACCAAACGTGCCACTTGCAGCAATGACTGGATTTTTAAATTCAACGCCTCCTATATTTACTTTTAAGCTCATTTAAATATCCTTTCTGCAGCGAAAACTGGTCCATCTTTACAAACTCTGATAAAATCACCATTTACATCTTCAACAGTACATCCCAAGCAAGCCCCAATTCCACATCCCATATGGGCTTCCATTGAAATCTGAATCTTTGCCCTTGTATTTGTCTCACAAAGAGCCTTTAACATCGGATTTGGTCCACAAGCATAAATTAAATCATAATCATCAGGATTTAATTTATCTAAGATGAATTTTCCTTCTTTTTTTTCAGAACTTGTTACAACTTTATTTACATAAGATGTAAACTCATCAACAAAATAAGGTTCATCTGCAAAACCCGCATAAAAATCAGCTTTTGTATCTAAGTTTTTAGCCAATTCTAAAAGTGGTGCGATACCTATACCACCAGCTACAATAGCAATTTTTTTATCATTTGTTTTTTCAAATCCCTTGCCAAGTGGGCCTAAGATAGAAACCCCATCGCCTTCATGAAGGTCTGCTATTAGTCTTGTACCCTTACCAACAACTTGAACCAAAAAAACTAACTTACCATCTATTTGTTCACAAACACCAAAAGGTCTAGCAAGGATTGGGTCTTGCCTAAAGGAATCTGCTCTTAGCATAAAAAACTGTCCTGGTTTAGCATTTAAATTTATACCAAGGCCAATCTTAAGAATACCTGGAGCTATTTCAATATTTTCCAAAACTTTGCACGGTCTATATGTTTGCATTTTTTGCTATTTCCTTATAAGTTTCTATTGTTTTTTCTCTGGCATATTTGCCAACATTTGTCTTACCATCTTCAAAATTCATCCAATTTTTAAGTATGGCACGAGATGAGTTTACAACGCCTGCATTTAACTTGATCATGAGATTATAAACATTCAAACTATCAGCAGCTTGCGCCCCAAAACCAGGTATTAAGAAAAACATCTTATCATATCTTTTTCTAATTTTTTCTACTTCTTCGCTGTGGGTTGCGCCTACAACCAAGCCGACTGGACCGAAACCAGACTCTCCTATATAATTCTCATTTACTTCCTTGAGCTTATCGCCAATTGTATAAAAAAGTTCTTCACCCTTTGTTTCCAAGACTTCAAAGTCATTGGCACCTGGATTTGAAGTTCTTAAAAGAACAAAAATTCCTTTTTTACCTGACTCTAAGTAATGTAGGTATGGAGAAATTGAATCCATGCCCATGTATGGGTTTAGGGTCATGAAATCAACTTCAAAGTCTCCTTCAAAATGAGCCTTAGCATACATGGTTGCAGATGCAGCTATATCACTTCTTTTAACATCTCCGATAGTTAATAAATCTAAACTCCTAAGGTAGTCCAAAGTATTTTTATAGGCAAGCATGCCTTCAAGTCCATAAGACTCGTAATAGGCAATTTGGAGCTTATAAATAGCACATACATCCTTAGTCGCATCAATAATTTCCTTGTTATAGGCAAAAATTGCATCATGAATTGATTTTCCATCCTTCATAGAATCAGGAATATAATCCATAGAAGTATCAAGACCTACACAAACAAAGCCTAATTTCTCGACTCTATCATATAATTTATCTATTATTTTCATATTTTAACTCTCCTCCCCTATAAACTCTTTCAATTGAACCATAAAGTGTCTTTCCAATCATAAGTGAATTTTTAGACTTAGATAGAATATCTTCTTCCTTATATTCATAAGATTTATCAAGGTCAACTAAGGTAAAATCAGCCATATATCCAGGCTCTAACTTACCTTTTTTAATATTTAAAAGTTCTGATGGCCTTGTAGACATTATCTTAACTAATTGATTTAAAGAAATTATTCCAGACTTTACTAAAACTTCATAGCAGGTAGAAAAGGCTGTCTCAATTCCAATAAAACCTGGCGCCCCATTTTTCTTTTCTTCAGCAGAATGTGGAGCGTGATCAGTTGATATTGCATCAACATAGCCTTCCTTAATCATCTTTAGCAAAAACTGCCTGTCTTCTTCCCTCCTTATAGGAGGATTTACCTTCATTTCATCTCTAGTTTTTTCAGAAAAATATAGGTGGTGAGGAGTTACTTCACAGGTTATTTTAGCACCCAAGTCCTTAAAATACTTGATAGCAGTCATTGCCCCCTTGGTAGAAACATGGGAAAAATGAACTGGCATATCAAGTTTATAAGCATAGTAACAATCACGAAGGGTCATAGCATCTTCTGCTACTTCATAATCAATGGCAGAAACTTTAGCAACTTCTTCATGCAAAGTCATATTTACGCCAAGTTTTTTTGCCTTAACCATAGCCAAATACATTATGGCATCGTCATCAACACCATGTCCATCATCTGAAATAAACTTTACAGATTCTGGCAAGGTATCCAAGTGGTCGAGAGTTTTTCCATCAAAATTTTTTGTTATAGTATAAACTTGATCAATACCTATCAAGTCTATATCTTTGCCCCTTTTCATAATATCTTCATAAATTTCTGGACTTGATACAGTTGGTTTGGTATTTCCCATCAAAAGCACATTAGTAAAACCACCCTTAAGGGCAGCGTGGGAACCAGTTTCCAAGTCTTCCTTGTAGGTAAAACCAGGATCCCTAAAATGAACGTGCATATCAGTAAAAGATGGCATCAAGGCGAGATTATTGCAATCAATAATCTCGTCTGCTTCATTTCTAGAAAATTCTTCTACAATAATTCCATCTTCAACATAAAGATCATTTTTAGAAATTTTTACGTCATCGAAGCCGTAAAAGTTGGTAAAAACTTGCTTCATTTTTATTCTTCCACATCATAAATGTGACCACAGAAGGCACACTTATAGGTCTTTTCTTCCTTATTTATAAGGATAAATTCACTTTGAACTTCCCTTTCAGTTGTTGATACACATTTTGGATTTTGACAAGTTAAAATATCAATTGCTTTTTCAGGTAGCTTTAATTCTAGTTTCTTAACTACCTTTTCATTTTCAATGATATTAACAGTTGCTGTTGGGTCTATAATTGAAACAGCATCTAGGTTTATATCAATATTGTTTGCGATTTTTAATATATCTTTTTTGCCAAATCTTGTTGAAGAAGCATTCAAAATTATTGCCACTTCATCTTTTAAATCTTTTAAATCTAATAGATTATAGATTTGCATTCCTAGTCCTGCTCTAATATGGTCTATTACTATTCCGTCTTTAATACTTGTAATCTCAATCATTATTTGCCTCCAATAACTTTATAATAAGTGCCATTCTAACATACATACCAAATTTTGCCTGTTTGAAATAAACAGCTCTTGGATCATCATCAACTTCTTTTGCAATTTCATTTACTCTAGGAAGCGGATGCAAAACTATCATATCCTTCCTAGCCCTTTCCATTTTTTCCTTATCTAAAAGATATGAATCTTTTAGTCTTGTGTATTGAGCATCAGAGTAAAATCTTTCTCTTTGAATCCTTGTCATATATAGAATATCAATCTTATCGATTACTTCATCAAGGCTTCTTACTTCTTCATACTGAGAATTTTCATCAAAAACTTCTTCTTTTACATATTGTGGAAGCTTTAATTCTTCTGGAGAAATTAATATGTATTTGTTTCCCTCAAAAAGATTTAATATTTTAATCAATGAGTGAACAGTCCTACCGTATTTGAGGTCGCCACAGATACCTATAACGTGGTTGTCAAAACCTTCTTTGTAATTGCTAATTGTAAGCATATCTGTTAGGGTTTGGGTTGGATGTTGGTGGCCACCATCACCTGCATTTATAATTGGGCAATCAGCTGCAAGGCTTGCAAGGTAGGCAGCACCTTCTTGTGGGTGACGCATAGCGATAATATCAGCATACTGGCTAACAGTTTTAACTGTATCTTGTAAGCTCTCTCCCTTTTTAGCAGATGATACACTTGCATCAGAGAATCCTACTACAGATCCTCCTAACCTTAGCATGGCAGATTCAAAAGATAATCTAGTCCTGGTTGAAGGCTCAAAAAAAAGAGTCCCCAATAACTTCCCATCTGCTGAATGAGAAAAATCGGCTGGACTCTTATAAATAGCATTTCCTAGTTCGATAATTTCGAGCAAATCTTTTTTTGTCAAATCGTGCGAATTTAATAAATTTTTTATAGAAATCATACTTTCTCCTTAGATTTTTTTAAATTATACCAGTATATTTCTATCTGTCAAAATTATAATTCATTTATTAAATCTGATATTGACTTTGTTGTAACCATGCTCTTTTCAATGCCTAAATCGTTAATAATTTCATCTATCTTTGATTGATTTGTAAATTCAATTTCCATATAAGGATATGGATAAGTATTTTTATCCCAAGTATCTATATCAAATCTTTGTCCCTTATACCTGTAAGATATTCTTTCCTTTTCTCCCTTATATTTTAATTTTATACCCATCTTATCTAAGATAGAAGTCATCATAGCTACAGAATCAATATGAACTGTAAATTCGTTATTAATCCTAACATCTCTGTCGTTTTTTACTTCTTTAAAAGTTAATTCAATCGGATTTTTCTTGCCATCAATTTGGCTTTCTCTTATTCTTAGGTAGCCTTTTTTAAACTCACCATCTGTAGGTTCAAAAGTATAATTTGTCTGAAACTCCCTAGATAATTTCTCAGCCCCAAGGCTTAGTAATTTTTCTTCCATTTCTTTTGGTACAATATTTAAAACTTTTACTTCAATTTCTCTTTGCATTATCCTATCCTAACCGGGTCAAAATCAACATAGTCGCCTGATACGCAAACCAATTTGACCCCTTCATATATTCCTTCCTTAATTAATCTGTGCCCATTGCCATGAAGATGGCCATAAATAAGCGTGTGGGCTTTAAACTCCTTGGCCAAATCAAAAAATTCATTCAACGATCCGTCAGCGTTTATTGGTGGGTAGTGAAGATTAATAATAAGTTTTTTATCAGACTTTGTGCTTCTAATAGAATTTTCAAGCCTTAGAAGTTCTCTTTTATAAATCTTTTCATCATGGTCAGTAAAATCCCTACTATCTCTACTGATCCAACCCCTAGTTCCGCAAATTAAATAATCTTCAACTTCGAAAGAATTATTTTGTAAAAACTCTATTGTTTCTAGACCAAGTTGGTTGAGTTTATTTAGCGAAGACCACCAAAAATCATGATTACCCTTCATCAAAATCTTTTTACCAGGGAGCTTATCAATTTTGGCTAAATCAATTTCGGCATTTTTTATATCCATCGCCCAAGAAATGTCACCTGGCACCAAGACTGTGTCTTCTTCTTTTATTTTATTTTTCCAATTTGCAAAGATTTTTTCCTGGTAATTTTTCCAGGCTTCGCCAAAAACCTCCATAGATTTTGCTTCTGTATAATCTAAATGAAGGTCTGCCAGAGCATATATCATTGATCCCCCAACTGTATAAAATTCACATATATATTTTCAGCTTCAAAAAACTCTTCTTCTCTCTTATGACATGTAAAATAAATTATTTGCCTAGATAAAGATTCATCGAGAATTAGGTATAAAAATCTTCTTAACCTTTCAATATCATAATTTATAAAGGCATCATCAAAAATCAAAAACGAATCTTTTATACTTTCTTTTGCCACACTAAGCTTCATCGCAAGGTTCACCTGGTCATAACATCCCTTAGATAACTGATCATCAGTGTATGTGAAATTTAATTTATCCTTAATCTTAATATCTAAATTATTATCAAAACTTATATCGAACTTTGATTTACTTGATTCAGCTAAAATATTCTTAATATCATTATTTAACTTATGAATATCTGCCTTATTTTCATCTGAAATTTGTAAAATCATATTCTTAGCAAGATTTATAGCTTCTATTTCTTCATTAATCTTATTAAACTTTTCAGTTTGATAGTTAAACTCATCTCTCAAGGTTGCTTCATCTTGTAAGATATTGTCAATTGATAAAAGATTTTTTTCCCTAACATGGATAATGGCACTTAAATCTTTTATTTCTTTTTCAAGGTTTGAAATATCATTTAATTCTTTTAAATTATCATAAGCGCTAAAGTTAAAATCAATATCATCTACATCTTGATTGGAATCTAAATCCTGCTTTTTTAATATATCAAGGACTTCCACGATTTTTTCTCTTTCAGAAATAAGACTTCCATATTCATTAAATCGATGCCTTAAATTATTATACTCAGATGCAATCTTTCCTTCATCTTTGTAACTTTCGTTAAAAATAAGATAAATAAAAGGAATAGTAAATAGCAAGATGAAAAATTTACTAAATATTATCGCAATCAAAATTAGTACAAGTATTGTAAGGATATAAATTAATTTATAATCTCTATTATCATCTACAAAGTCTATCTTATCTTTTTCTAGAAATTTTATATCATCGTAAGATTCTAATTCTCTATCAATATTAAAAAGTTTATTGGACCAATTTTGGTAAGACTTGAAATTTTCGTCCGATCTTCTTTTATTGTAGGTTTGGTTTAATTTCTTTTTATGCTCACATTCTTGTTCATACCTAGTTAAAAGATTCCTATCCTCATCTAATTTTTGATAAGATTTATAAAAATCTTTTTTTAGCCTATCAATTTCTGATATTCTTTCTTGAAGAATTTCTATTTTTTCTTTTGTCTTATAGTAAGGCTTTGTGTAGGCTCTTTCCGTTCCAAGCTCTTTTAGCCTATTATCAAGTATTTCCAAAGATTTTTTTATAGAAAAATTATAATCTATATCATTTGATGAAAGTTTTTCTAGGATTTTTTTCTTGCTATCGGTGCTTATCTTTTGAATTTGTTCTGATGAGATATAAGCTTTATAAATATCATAATCTACACCTAGAAAATACTTACCTGGAGCGTTTAGGTCTGATTTTTTCAGATCAACTTCTTTATTTTCACTTAAGTTTGTGACCCTGTAATCGCCACTATCAAAGTCCCTATACAAAAGAAACCTATCTCCATCTTTTGTTAGCTTCATTTCCCCAGCATAGACGTAAGACGATTTTGGTCTATAAATTTCTCTTTTATTTGAAAAACTAGTTCTTAATTTCCCCTCATCAAAACCGTAGAACATTCCTTCTATGAAATTTTTTAAAGTAGTTTTTCCAGATTCATTAAGCCCATATATTAGATTAAAAGATGGATTCAACCTTATTGTTTTGTCTTGAAATTTACCAAAAGATTTTATATTTAATTCTTCAATAAAAATCCTAGTCATCCTTGCTCCTGTATATCGCATCCAAGCCTAATTCTAAGGCCCTCGCTTGAATATCATCTAATTTGTGAGGGAATTTTTCCCTATACTTTTCCAGAAGAGAATTCGGATAAAAATCAACCAAATCATAAAGTGAGGCTCTCTCATCAATTTTTATTTGAATATAATCTGCATTGATTTCTTTTCTTAATTTGTTAATATTAACCTGTCTATCTAGATTTATTCGCAAATAATTTTCCTTGTTAGAGTCAAGTCTTGAATTAATAAATGATATAAGGTTACTCTCATTTTCAAAATCATCAAAGCATAAATTCATGTCATAAAATTTCATAATTGAGGAATTAACATGGCTCATTTTTCCCTGATCATATAGAATATATCCATAATCATATACATCTGAAAAATCACTTGGTTCAATAGATCCAGCATAGTAAATATTATTGCCAAAATTACCCCACTTATGAATATGGCCAAGCCCTACATAGTCAAAACCTATTTCTTTCAATTTATCTAAATATAAGTCTAGATACTTATCTTCTGATTTGTTTATGCTAGCATGGACTAATAAAATATTAAAAAAATCACCATCTAAATTTATATCATAAGGAAATTCATCTTTATAGATTCTATCACTATATGATAAGCCATAAATCCTAGTTGAATTTATTTCATAGTAACTAAGTTCCTTATCAAAAAAGATATGAAGGTTGGCTGGTTTCATCTTTAGAATATCATAATTGTCACTTCCAATATAATCGTGGTTGCCTGCTACATAAAAAATATCTTTTCCAAAGTCGTGAAAAAGTTTGAAAAGTTCTTTGTAATCTCTAAGCGTAAACAAAGATCTTTCATATAAGTCGCCAGCTATTAATAGGAAGTCAACATCCTTGTTATTTTTTAAAATACTCTCTAGTGACTTTTTATTATTGGCCCTAATTTTATCCGATAGCTCACTTTTGAATGCAAAGCTGTCACCAAGATGGCAATCAGCCAAGTGGATAAATTTCATATGATATTTACACTTTCTATTAGTTTTTTATTATCTTTGATATTATAAACTGTAAGCGAACCATTATCTATCCAAAAAGACTGCCAATTGGAAAGGTCTTTTAAAATCCAAAACAAACTTGACCTTATTGCGATGCCATGGCTAATGCAAAGTATGTTTTTATCATTATTCGATTTTTCATCTAAAAATGAGCTAAGCCTTTTTACAACATCTCTCCTCGATTCACCATTAGGATAAGGTAAGTCAAAGTAAGCTTCTTTTTCTTGTTCAAAAAAATTTTTATAATCTTCCCTGACTTCGAAAATACTTTTACCTTTGAAATCTCCAAAGTCCATTTCATTTAATCTTTCATCTACCAAGTACTTATCAAAACCCAAAATTTTTGCAGTTTCTTGACTACGTATTAATCCTGAAGTATAAACTTCATCAATTTCGTAATTTTTTAAATGTTCTTTTGTCTTATCTAATATATATAAACCGGATTCTTCAAGTTTTGTTTCCGGGGTTGAGTATTTTTTTTCTATATTTGCCATAGTAAGACCGTGTCTTACAAAAATAATTTTCATATTCCACCTCACTAATAATTATAACAAAATTTATCTTTTTATCTAGTATGACGAAATAAAAGACGGTTTCCCGCCTTTTATTATTCGCCACTTGACATAGCTTCAGCCATATCAATTTTCTTTAATTTTCTATGAACATAAATTAAAATGATTAGAGATAAGATTAGGGTAATTGCTGCTGACACTATAAAACTTAGTGGATGCAATTTATAAGCAAGCATTATATTCCTTGGTGCCACTAAATCAATTATGTACCTAAACATAATATAACCAAGTCCAAAGCCCAATACTATTCCTAAAATTGTTAAGATAAATATTTCCCTGTAAATGTAGGAAGTTACTTCCTTAGGATAGAAACCTAAAACCTTGATAGTAGCTAATTCCCTCTTTCTCTCGCTAACATTTATATCAGTAATATTGTATAATACAACACTGGCAAGTATTGAAGAAATCAAAGTTATTACTACAATTACAAGGTTTAAGTTAGCTAGCAAAGCGTCCATTGATGCATAGGCCTTGCCCGTATTTATTACAGCGAGGACAGAATCCGTATTCTCTAATTTCTCAATTATCTGATCAGGATTTCCTTTAATATAATTTGCATTTACTTTTATAGCTCTCTTGCTGAGGTTTTCATAATAGTCTTTTGAAATATATAAGTAGTCAGCAACATAGTTTTCTGCAATTCCCCCGATTTTGATTTCGAGTAGATCATCATCAAGTTTGATTTTTATTTTATCATTAACTTTGATGCCAAGTTTTTTGCTTGCATTTTCTGTTAGGACTGCGCCTGCTTTTTCTAGGTCTACAGGAGACTTCCTATCCTTTCTAAGGTTCACAAAACCCTTAAACTTCTTACTATCTTTTGGTACAACAACAGATATATCCAGATTTATTTTATCTTTCTCTAGGTTTGCAGAATTATTTTTTATTTCCAAAATCTCATAAGAAGATATTTTTTCTTGGTAATTTCTCCTATCAGTATCGCTGGCCTTTTCATCTAAAATTGCTACTGCCTTATAATTATGAAGTTCATTTTGTTGGATTGATGCTGTGTCTTTTAATGAATCAATCATCGCAAAACCAAAAAATATTAAGGCTGTACATCCTGCAACGCCAAAAATTGTCATAAACATTCTTGACTTGTACCTAAATAAGTTTCTTGCAGTGATTTTTTGCATAAAAGATAGGTTCTTCCAAATAGGTCTTATCCTTTCAAGCAAAATTTTTGTTCCACCTTGTGGTGCAAGAGGCATAAGCAGCCTTGCCGGTGTTTCGTTTACTGTTGATTTTGAAGTGAAGAAAACTGTAAGGCTAACTAGTAATGATGATAAAATAATTGATGCAATTATAACTGTTATCGAATTTACATAGCTTGCGTGAAGTATTTCAAAGCCCGTTGAGTAGGCGTCAAAGATTACTCCGACAATTATAAGTCTGCCTAAAATACCTCCTATTATAGATCCAATTACAGTTGGAATTAACCCATAAATATAAAATCTTTTAGCTATCATCTTGTTAGCATAACCTAAGGATTTAAGAGTGCCGTTTATTAGCCTTTGCTCTTGGATATATCTTTGCATGGTTGTTAGTGTTACTAGCATGGCTACCATGTAGAAAAATACCGGAAATACCTTTGAAAGTGAATCCATATTTAGGGAATTTTTATAATAAGTATCTATTCCTTGGTTATCGAAAATAGTTTCGACATCGTATTCAGGATCTCTGAGTTTTACCAAAGCTTCTTTATTATCAGAAATTTTCTTTTTGCCATCATGGATTTTTTCCTCTGCCTCTAGCTTTTTATCATCAAATTCCTTAAGTCCTTTCTCATAGTCAGCCTTTGATTTAATTAGTTTCTTGTAGGCATCTTCTAATTTCTTTTTGCCATCTTTCTTATTAAAGGCTAACTTATCCCTTCCTTCATAGTACTTAGTCCATCCCTGATTTATTTCTCTTTGGTTTTTGTCAACTTCTGCTTGGCCAGCTTTGATTTTTGTAAGACCCTCTTGTTTTTTCGCTTCAAAATCAGCCTTGCCCTTATTGTATTCTACAAAACTCGCATTTATTTCCGTCTCTTTTGCCTCAATTTCTTTAAGGGCAGAAAGAAGTGGAGCTTTTTGTTCGTCAAGTTTTGATTTCATCTCTTCTTCACTAGGCATAGCGGTTGATAAAGATAAGTCGCCACCAGTTTGATTAACCAAGGCTTCTTTTTGTTCGCTAAAGGTCTTATCAATTTTATCAAGACCATTTTGTATCTCTAACTTTTTCTCTTCTAGTTGACTTTTGCCTGCATTTAATTCCTTTAACTTATCGTCTAGTAATTTCTCAGTTTCTTGTATCTTGCTCTCATATTCTTTCTTTGAAGTCGCTAATTTTTCTTTGGCATCCTCAAGTTTAATTTGTCCATCTTCTAATTTTTGCTTAGACTTACTAAGCTTATTTTCAGCATTCTTGATTCTCTTTTCAAAATTAGCCTTATTAGTTTCATATTTATTAAAACCGTCATCCAGTTTCTTTTTAGCATCCAGTAAATCTCTTTCTGTGCTAGTTAACTTATCTTCTGCCTCATTAATATCACCTTCTGCATCAGAAATTTTTTCATTAGCTTCAGTTTTGATTTTTTTTAAAACTTCTTTCGGTCTAAGGTAGATATCATCTTCTATTTTTTCTTTCTTATCTCTAATAAAACTGATATATTCATCGCTGGTCTTATCCATATCGGTTGAATTTTTATAGGAAATATTAATTTCATTAAACTTATCGCTAGCGAAATTCTCTGGGTTAACAAAGGCGAATCCCTCAATCTCTTTTTTCCCAAGAGGTGATATGTCACGCATATCTTCCATGAATTTTTCGCTAGTTGCAAAAAATCCCACTATCCTAAAAGAAGTATTTCTAATCTTAGAATTTTCCTTTTGGTCATCATTTATATAAGAAAGATTAATGGTATCATCAATTTTATAATATTTTTCAAGGGTCTTATCAAGAATGATTTCCTTGTCATTTTTAATTAAATCACCCTTATCAAGATGGATTTTAGAGAAATTTTTATCATAGGATTTTAACCTTATAATCTTTTCGCCATCCATGAGATCTATAGTTTTAATATAAGAAATGTCTTCAATGTCACTGTCGTTTTCCAAAAGAATTTTATCTTCATAATCCATTGGATAAGTAGATTTCACTATTATATCAGGGTGATGGTATGTATCTAAAGATTGTTTAAGGCTTTTGCGCATAGAAGGTCCTGTAAGGTTTAGGGCGACAATAACCATAGTGGCTAGCCCAACCATGACCCCTATAGAAAATACTTTTCCTTTTGTTTTTTTAATATCCCTAAGGATATTTTTTAAGTAAGTCTTATTCATACTACCACTCGAGTTCTTCCACAGAAACAGGGTTTTCATTTGTATAAGCGTTCAAAATCCTACCGTCTTTTAATTCTATCACCTCATCAGCCATAGGCTTTATAAGCGAGTTATGAGTTATAATTATTACAGTTGAGTTGAATTTTCTAGATGCATCTTGGAGAAGTTTTAAGATATTTTTCCCTGTTTTATAATCTAGGGCACCAGTTGGTTCATCACAAAGGAGTAATTTAGGATTTTTTGCCAAAGCTCTGGCAATGGCTACTCTCTGTTGTTCACCACCTGAAAGTTGGGAAGGAAAATTCCCTTCTCTTTTTGAAAGTCCAACTTGGTCTAAAATTTCATCTGCCTTTAATGATTCGCTTGAAATTTCACTTGCTAGTTCTACATTTTCCAAAGCTGTTAGGTTTGGTATTAAGTTATAGTGTTGGAAAACAAAACCAACATCATCTCTTCGATATTTTGTAAGCTCATTTTCATTAAGCTTGCTAAGATTTTTTCCATCTATAAGTATATCTCCACTACTCGCCTGCTCCATACCACCGATTATATTTAAAAGCGTAGTTTTACCAGCACCTGAAGCGCCAACTATTATTAAAAGTCTACCCTTTTCAAGATTGAAACTTATCCTGTCATTGGCAAGAATTTCAGATTGACCTGACTTATATTTTTTACTAACTTCATTTAATTCTATATAAGACATAGAAACCTCTTCTTTCTTTATCCTTATTCTTATTTTATACCCATTTTAAGGCAAAATAAAAGAGCCAAAGGCCCTTAAATATTTTTAAATTTTTCTCTAACTTCATTTATTTTGCCACAGGTCATTTTACCTTCAGGGCAAGGACCTGACACACAAGATGGACCTGCTGATGCAAAAACATTAGGGTAAATTTCTTTAACTAATTTTACCATCTGATCTGACATATCCCTTATCTCCCACTGGGCCCTATTGCAAGATCTAAGATTGAAAAAGTGAAGGAGAGTCCTCGCATTCATGGTAAAAACTATTTTTGTTTCACAAGCATTTGGAAAAACATACCTAGCATCCTCGATGGCCATCTTAATCGCCTTTCTTTTTGCAGATTTTTCCTCTTCGCCTTTATTAATTAAGACATCATAATGTTTTTTAGTAAGAATTTCTGCAAGTTTGTCATAAGCTTCTTGATCTTTTTGCATTGTCTCTATAAAAATTTTCCTTGCTTCTAGGTCTTCCTTTATGTGAGGTGGAATTACGTATTCAAACCCATCTAATTTTACGTATCTCTGCGATTGCTGAGAGTAGGAAGCAAGCCTATGGCGAACAAGTTGGTGGGTTAGAGTTCTTGATACACCCTCAACTGCGAAAGTAAAGGAAATATGTTCTATTGGGCTTAAGTGACCAAGGCTTGCAAGCATTTTTACGTATTTTGCAATTGATTCTTGGTCTTGTTTTTTGGAAATTTCTTCAACTCCAACAGGAGAATAGCATAATTTCCCTGCTTGTGCAATTGTTTCTTCACCGTCTTTTGTATAATTTAATAAAGTGACTTTTAAACTTGTTTCTGCCATATGCTCCTCCTAATGTTTATTAGCATTATACCTTTATTTTGAAGCTTTTTTTAGTAAATTTTTGTAAGACTTATCAATCAAAATAGCTCCTAAGGGTGCAGTAATAATTATTCCAAGGACTGCTATGGATAAGATTGCCATTCCTGACGAAATTCCATTTGCGAGGGCAACAGATCCAATTGCAGCTTGGACTGTAGCCTTAGGTGTATAGGCAAGGATTGTAAAAGTTTTTTCTTTTTTATCAAGCTTGCTTCCACTGACAGAAATAAATACACCTATAGACCTTATCAAAAGTCCTAAAAATATCAAAAGTATTCCAACACTACCAATAGCTGTCATGTATTTAATGTCAACCTCAGCGCCAACAAGAACAAAGAGTAAAATTTCTGCAAATATCCAAAGCTTTGCAAATTTTTCAGATAACCTTTCAACAACTCCCTCATTAGCCTTTATTTTATAAGATGAAGCCATAGCTATTACAGCAAGAAGTCCTGATATTGGAACAATATTTTTTACAAGTCCCTCTAAACTTACAAGCAAAAATGAAAGTGCCAAGATAATAATAACCTTAGATGAATTTCTTATATAGGCTCCATTTTTGTAATTCCTTTCAAAAAATAAATACAACAAATATCCAATGACAATGCCCAATCCTATTCCTAATACAATCGAAATAGGAACTTTAAATAGTGATTTAAAAGAAAATTCACTGCCCTTTGCCATAGATAAGAATGATGAAAATAAAACCAAAACAAAAACATCGTCACAAGATGCCCCTGCTAAGATCATTTGTGGAATGGACTGGTCTTTTCCATAACCTTCATCAATAAGTTTCACCATCCTAGGCACAACTATAGCTGGAGAAACCGCTGCCATAACAGCTCCCATTAAAAGTCCATCAACCAAATGTAGCCCTAAAAGTTTTGGTACGAAAATCGCATAGGATAAAATCTCAAAACTTGCTGGCAAAAAAGATAGTAAAACAGCAGAGCGTCCTACTTTTTTGAGGTCTCCTATATCAAGACTGAGTCCAGCTTTTAATAAAATAACAATCAAGGCTATGCTTCTTAGGTCAGCAGAAATATCTAAAATATTCTTATCAAGTAAGTTTAATACTTGAGGTCCTAAGATAATTCCGGTTAGAAGCATACCAATTATTCTAGGTAGTCTTAGCCTATCAAAAATTTTCGCAAAGAACATGCCCACAATAACAATAAGTCCAAGTGATAATATCATAAAATCTCCTTTCCAATAAAAAAGCTGATAACCCTACAAAAATGTAGAAGTCATCAGCCAACGCGTTTTAGATTATAATTATCAAGGGAGTACTTCATTCCCTAAAAATATTATATGCAGATTTATCCTAAAATCAAATTTATTTTTTATTAACAGGTTCAAAGGTCTTTCCAAAATCACTTGATTTATATTGTTTTTCATTGCCATTAATATCTTTGCAAACAAGTAAAATAGACCCATCTTCTTTTACAGATCCAGAAATATCTGGGCTAGTATCAGGAATCTCCGATATAAATTTTATTTTATCATCATTAATCTCAACAAAAAACCACCTTGACCTGGCCCCTGCCCTATCAACTTCTAACAGACCATAGCTTGAATTCGGGATTTTTTTAACATCTTCGAGTCCAAAGTTATTTAAGAATTCAGAATTACTTAGGTTTTCTTTTTGCTCTATACCTTCTTGATCATTGTTAGTTTTTACGATTTGCTTATCCTTATGAAAATAAAATTTAAGTTGGTCTCTGGCTTCTTTGTTTGTTACTTTACTTAAATTTGTAAAAGTCTTTTCACTATCTTCAAAGGTCATCTTATCCATTGTTATAAAGTCTTTCCTATAAACAACATAATCAAAATCAACCCAACCTTCATTTAAGAGATAATATTTTTCTCCATCATAAGTAAAAGGAATACTATCCTTAAAAGCAAAGATACTCATAATCAAAACCACATAGCCAGCCAAAAGACCAAGTCCAACCATAAGAAGAGTTGACAATAGTTTTAAATAAAAATTAATATTAAGGTCTGTAAATTTACTAATAAAGAAAATATTATAAGCAAAAAATACAAATATAGATATGCCCAAAAAAATATTGTTAAATAGTGGGATAAATTCAATTTTTGCACATAATATAAAGCACAAATATAACAAAGGAAAAGATCCTATATATAAAACAAAATATAAAAATTGTTTTTTTCTAATCATTTTTAGCATATTATTAATCATTGTCCTATAATTTACTTATCTTTTTTGCCAGAAACCACAAACCTACACTTCGGAAAATTAGAACAACCTAAAAACTTTCCATATTTTCCTTCCCTCTCTACAAGCTTGCTCCCACATTTTGGGCAGACTCCCTCTTCTATTTTCTTTTCATTTTCCTTCTTAATTTTATTTATATCCATTACATGAGAAATATCTGTTTGGTGTGACTTATTAGAATTTATAATGCTTAAAATCTTCTCCAAATCTTCTTCATTATAAATTTCATCGACAGAGAGCTCTTCAATAAGATTACCAACTTGTGAAATCCTGCAGAGCTTGGCATCCTGAACCTCAACATCTTTAAGATTTGCTTCTGGAGAAAATGCAATAATAGAAAAATATTTCATCTTTGGATAGACCTCTTCTAAAAGAGCCTCAAGTGCTTTTATATGACCATAATTTTGTAAAATCGGATTCATAAATTCATATTTTTTGCTACCTAAATATTGTGACCAATTACGCGAAAATTCTTTACCATAAATTTTCCCCTTGTAGGCCTTGGTTTCTACAACAAAAATCCCATATTTAGAAACAACCAGATGATCAATTTGGCTTGTTTTAGTATTTTTAGATGGGTTGTCAATCTTAATATAATTTAAAACCCTATACTTATCCTTATCTAGTTTATTTAAAAATTTCGCAGAAACAATCTCCCCAATTTTTCCCTTAAATTGTGACCTAAATACTGTAACTAATAAGATACAGGCAATTCCAATAATTGTAAAAATATTATTTAACATAATCCCCCCAGTATAAATATATCGAATGCATTTTCAAAAACTTTTATAAGCTGTAAAAATAAATTCTGAAGCTAATAAGTACACTACTCCCCAAAAAATATCTAAGTTAAATTTAAATTGCAAAACAACTAAGATTATATTTACAATTAGAGAATAAATCATAGATTTTAAATTCTTAATTCCAACTTCTAAATCTTTACTATAATCTCTTTTATATCCTGATTTATAGCTAGGTATCATTTTTTGATTAAATATTAAAATTATGTTCTCTGTTGCAAGAATATAGATCAAAATAGTAAAAACCATTTTAAATTCCAAATAATTTTCTCCTACTAATCCTATCTTCATTCCTATGCTTATTATAAAATATAAAATTAAAGCAAAAGCCGCTAGGAACAAAATAGTAAAAATATTTTTACTCAATATATAATTAAGCCTATCTTTTCTACTATCTAAATTTTTAAAATCATCATAAAATGAAGCATCTGTTGTAATGTATCTAAAAATCGCACTTGTAAGTACTCCAAGACCCAAACAAAAAATCCAATAAGGCATACTTAGAAATGCAAAAGCAAATAAAATTACCAATCCAAATATAAACCATACTAGGTCATAGCTTCCATCATCTACAAAAAATTTCTTAACTGTTTTTTTAAAAAAAATAGTATCCTCCTTTTATAATTTAAAAATTTTTGGCAAATCAGTTGTCAAGACATCTACAACATCATCAAGACCAATAATTACAAAATGAATTATTTCATCATCCCTAACATGGTCGACATCTTCTTTTAATCTATCAATCATATCTGATTTTTCACTATAATAAAATGGATAATAATCACTTTCTGAGTCTATATCCCAGCTTGGCTTACAAAATTCTGCTGTATCCTGGTATAAATAAACTGTTTCATCAAATAAAATACCGATTTTATCTAAACCTGATTCACTTTCTAAGCTCACTTTAAGTCCCTTATTATTCCAACTTATGTCGACAATGAAAAGTGGCTCTGGACTTAAATCTTCTATTGTATATTTTTTAAAATTTTCCATGTACGTACCTTTAAACCAAATTTTTCTCTAATATAATTTTTCGAACAAATTTTCATACTAATATATGGTTGAATCATTGTTCGATTAGTTCTAATAACTTTTCATGTACGCTATTAATAGTATTATCTATAGTATAATATTCAAAAGGTATACCGAAAATAACAATTTTATTTCTTATACCAGTGAAACTATCCTTGTAACTAATTACTTTTGAAGCAACTTCATCAGCAGGATAAAATAAAATACCTAACTTATCGGTTGAATTAGGTAAAAATGATAAATAGGCCAATATTTGATGCAAATCTGATCTATGATGTTCCTTTAAAACATTAGATTCTTTATTCAGCATATAAAAATTCGCTTTATACTTTGCATCTGCAATAATATATAAATCGTTAATTTTTACCAAAATATCTGGCTCCAAATATTTTAATCCCCATGATGGAATAAAACCTTCAGAATTTATTTTGTGATTCGAATAAGATTTACCAGAAATATTTTTAACAACGACTGATAGAATATATTGAACATATCTTTCAAATAGTTCTGAAATACTCACTCGCCATGCCGTTGCTATTGATGAATCTTTGTTTAGTAATATATTTGCTTGGTGCTTAGCTTCCTTTATAATCACTAAATCACTCTCTAAAATTTTACAAAATTTTGTTGATTTTGGTTTTATTTGTTCAAGTTTCCTTTCCAGGAAGTCAATTTTAATCTTATAACTATATTTTAAAGATTGATGTAACGACGAATTTATTATAATATTTTTTGCAAGTTCTAAAACATAACGCAATTCTTGCCATTGCTCATGATTACAAGTTAATACACTATCATTACTTTCAAATTTTAATCTATTATAAGGAAGGGATGATCTAATTACATATATTGGCCAATCTGTGTTTCCTTTAGGATAATTATTTATATTTCTTGTTGTGTGAAACTTAACCCAATTAACATCTATAAGTTTGATTAATAAATCAATATATTTTGTCGCCTCATAATATAATGGTGGTCTTAATTGATATTGATTTACTAGTAATTCATTGGAAGTTTCTATTTTTATTGAATAATTTAATAAATTAACAAGCTTAATTATATCTGACATTCCACTGTTTGAATGATAATATGGATTAATTACCATATCCTTATGAGCTATTCCATCATAAGGCATTTTTATTGGATAGACCCCAATATAGTCAGAACTAGAAAATTTTATAGCTAAATCTTGGTCATTTCCCGTAATTTTAATACTTATACCTAAAAATTCAAACATTTTTTTATTCAATTGTTGAAATTTTCTTATTGAGTTTGTTAAATATCTTTTATCAACTCTTGAATCTTTATCAAATAATATTTCATATATATCTTTGTTATTGAAGGTCTTATTTTCATAAAGGCATTTCATTTCTAGGAATATATTACCCATACTATAAAAACATCTCCAAATCCAATTTTTTACGGAAATAATTTACAAAAGCATCCTTAGCTCTAGACATTAATCCGTCTAATAAATATTCCTTTATTAAAGGCATTAATTCATACCTTAATCTATTATTCATATCTTCCTCTACATTATTTTTAGATACAATAAAATAAGATTGTCCTGGTTGCAAGTTTAATTCATAATCTGATGCATATTTTTCAAATATTTCATCAAAATCCCTAAATTCTTTATAACAAAAAAATTTATCATCATCTAAATCATTAATAACATGAGGAGTCATTGTATACCGTGCAAAACGTCTCCTTAAAGCAAAATCCACCACCGATAAACTTCTATCAGCCGTATTCATTGTTGCAATAATAAATAAATTATTAGGAAGTGTTTTTATGCTGAAACCATCATATAATTCTAATGCAAAACTTTCATCAGCCATGTTAGGCTCAAATAAATAAAATGCAGGTCCAAGAACATTTGATAAATTTGCCCTATTAATTTCATCTATTATCAAATAGATGTTTTTATCTTTTTCTGTTAATGCGGATTTTATTGCTTTAATAAGTATTCCTTCTTTTCCTTTGTATCCTAAATCACCATCATTAACATTTGGATAAATTCCATATATAAATTCGCTATAAGACGTTTCCGCATGAAACTGGGTAAAATAAACTAAATCTTCATTACCATCACTACCTTCACTAGCTATTTGTTTAGCAAGTCGCGTCTTACCAGTACCTGGTGCACCTTGTAAAATAATATATTTTCTTTTTTTCAATAATTTTTTAACTTCAGTTTTATCGTCAATAATATTGGTTTTAGCTAATAAGTTACTATTAATCTTCTTTCTTTCGTCTTTATTACTTGCCCATTGTCTAATATGCGCATATATAGACAAATAAATACTAATTATGTTTTCCGATAAAGTCGTATCACCTGGATTAAATATGGTTGATGATAGTATATATTTCCTATAGTCTTTTACTGAATTTTCTAATGAATTAGGTAATTCTTTAGATTCCATAAAATCATTAAAACCATCAGCGCTTTCTATATCGAAAAAATCGTTTTTTATGTATGAGCCTTTAGGTAAATACTTAACCAACGATCTTCTAAGGCCCGGCAATGAAACCAGCTCAAAGTCATTTTTAAATCCCAATGTCCCTACTATAAGACAGATGAGCCATCTATCAGATTCTATAGATTCCTCATTGCTCGGAAAAACTGCAATACTTAGGTCTGAATACGCCCCTTTATATTCTTCATCTTCACTTATACATCCAAAATAGGCACCTTTATCTGGAAAATTTTTACTGTTTGTATTTCCAACATTTTGTCTTAATATATACTTTTCTTTATTTCTTTTTATTCCTCCCATCGCTTTTAATTCACTCTCGAAATAGTTTAAATACCTAATAAAATCATAAAACATATATCTCTCCAATAATTATTTGAAATTCTACTCGATAAATTTAAATTGTTAAATCGAATAGTTTCGTACTATTTAATTAATTAAATTTATTTAAGATATTATTATTATATCACATTACTATAATATATACATATTTATAATATAAATTTTAATCACCTAAATCTACCCATAAAAAAGTGAATCGGTTGAAAAGATTTTTTTCATTTATTCTGTTCTAATTAGATCAATTGTTGGTCTGTCTAAAATTCTTTTTAGAGATAAGTGATATATTAGTAAATTTATTGCATAAACTACTAAGGCAAATCCAAAATACATTTTATAGTCGTAATATTTTAAAAGGATAAATAGGCTTAATTTCGGTGACAATATAGAGATTATTATCATGACTGTAAGACTTATAAATGTAACTAAAATAAAGGATTTGACTTGTTCTAAGAAAAATTCTTTTTCGTATTTTCTTTTTAGTTCATCCGCATCCATACCTGCAGAATATAAACTTCCTATTTCTTTTTTTCTAGATATTAAGGAGATATTTATTGAAGAATACCCATTTGTCACATTTAATATAAATATAATTATCCCTATTGCTAAGGAAATATACAGCAAATACTTTAGAGAAGATGCTTCTTGCTCTGCTATTTCTTTACCAACAAACACATAATATCTTTCATTGATTTTAAGCGATTCTCTAAGTTTATTTTCGATAAATTCTTTAGCGCTTGATAATTCTTTGTCCTCTATTTTCATTTTCAATGTATATGGATAATTTAGATAATTTTTGTCTTTAGCTTCTTCAATTAATTTAAAATAAGTTTCATAATCAGTAAATATATTTACAACAAAAGGAAATGGTTTAATCTCAAACTCTCCTGTATCGTAAATTTGTTTTGAAATCTTGATTTTCTTTTCAAAATCCACCATAGAGATATCTATATTATCTGGATTTTTAAAATATTTAACCATCTGTGCAGTGTCTATTGGTTCTAATGGGTCAGCTTGCACCTTATTATATAAGATAAACTCCCCTTTTTTTCCACCAAGTTTTTCTAAATCTTTTATATCAAGTCCAATAAGCGAGCCTTGTAAATATTCTTGCGATTTTTCTTTTAGATTTTCCTTAATCTTCTCATCTATTTTGTATATTTTTGCTTCATCAGCTAATTCCAAATTATTTTTAACTGCAATATACTTATCTTTATATATAAATGACTTCTTACATGGTATCTCTTTTTCAATATTTCTTAGAACATCTGGAACTTTTTTATCTGAGCTATAGTAAGTAGTGAGAATATTATAAGAACTGTCATAGTCATAATAATCTCTGAAATACTTACTTATGGATATTGTCAATATAAACATAGATATTATTAAAATACCAATTGCTGAAATATACCTTTGGCTTTTGATAGAAGAAAGATTGTTATTTCTTAATTCCTTCCATAAATCATCATTTTTCTTTTTCTTAGATCTCGATAAGTCAATATTTTCCCTTATGCCGTCTATTATATTTATCTTTGAAATCTTCCTAGCAGGTTTTATTATAGATAAACTCACCACTAAAAATGAAACAAATAATATTAGAATTGTTAAAAAAGGGCTAAATCTTACATATTCAAATTTTGATATTTGTAAGTTTTTTTGTGAAAAATCATATAGGCCATAGATTAGTGCAAATCCAAACAAGTGGCCTAATAAAATTGGCATCATTGAAATTAGACTAGCTTCTTTAAATTGGAACTTATATATTTGAAAATTGGTAGATCCTATTGATTTATAAATAGATAATTCTTTGATTTTCCTAAGTCCCCAAACCCAGAAAATGTTTCTTATAAAAAATATAAAAATACCGATCATTAAAACAAGAGTAAATATCATCACTGCCTTAGCCATTATTTTTTCTAGCCAAGTATCATTTACCCAATAATATTTTTCGATAGGTTCAAAGAATTTTATCTCTATTTTTCTGCCAAGTCGTTTTGAGATTTCATCTTCAAATATTTTTTTGTTTAGGTGAGCATCTACAAAATCATCAAATCTTAAAACCACAGGTTGGGCATCCTTTGTTGTATCATAGATTAGTCCATAAGACAAACCAGCATATTTATTATAGATATCTTCATAAATTCCAACCAATTTATAGGATTTCTCCTCTGTTTTATCAAAAGTTTCTTTTTCTAGTCTTGAATTCGCAGGATCTAATTCTTCTTTATCTAGGTATCTTTTACCAAAACTTATAGGGATTTCATCTCCTATTTTTAGTTTGTGCTTTTCCACAAGAGATTTTGATAACATTATCTCTTCAGGATTTTCTGGAAATCTTCCTTCCTCAGTAAATGAAAATTCCCTCATCTTATTAATGTGATTATCCTGTCTGTAAATGACTATTAAATCATCACCAAACTGTGCACTTGTGAAATTAATGTTAAATCGACCAGCTTCTTTGACTCCGTCTATTTCTCTAATTTTTTTAAGATCTTCTTCGCTTAGGTGGTCATCTATATGGGCATCAGCAAAATTTGACGCCCTTGTTTGCATATAATTTGCATCCAAGTTTACCTTGGCAAAATAAAATACAACTGTAAAAAACAAGGAAACAATAAAAACTGAAATAAAAATCGGAAAATTTTTCTTATTCATTTTTCTCATCTCCTATGATTTTCCCATCGACTATGGTCACAATTCGATCTGCCTCTAGAGCGATCTTTTCGTCGTGGGTGATTAGGATTATAGTTTGTTTTAGGGTCTTATTAAAATATTTAAAGATTTCAATTATTTCCTTAGAATTTTTCCTATCTAGGTTTCCAGTTGGTTCATCGGCTAGGATTATTGATGGTTTGTAAATTAAACTTCTAGCTATGGCGACTCTTTGCTGCTGACCTCCAGATAGTTCACTTGGGAAAGAATCAAGTTTATTTTCTATACCAAGTTTTTTTACTATATCTGAAAATTCATCTTGATTTATTTTTCTCTTATCAAGCTTTAAAGGAAGTTCTATGTTGTGCCTTACAGTTAGATTTTGAATTAAATTATAAAATTGATAGATTAATCCTACTTTTCTCCTTCTAAATAGGGCCAACTCTTTTGAAGAATATTGGGATATGTCGTTGCCGTCTATATAAACTTTTCCATCGCTTGGACTATCTACTCCTCCTATTATATGTAAAAGAGTTGATTTACCAGACCCACTAGGGCCTACGATTGCAACAAATTCTCCTCTTTCTATTGTGAGATCAACTCCATCTAAGGCAATGACCTTGGAATTGCCTTCCCCATATTCTTTTCTTAAATTTTCTACTTTTAAAATTTCCATACTTTCCTCCTTAATTTAAGGTAAGTATATAAAAGTAAAGTGATTTTTAGGTGACATTGTAAAATTTTATTTCAAACCTTGCACCATCTTTTGTATTATCAACAGATATTACTCCATTATTCTTTTCAACAATTGTCTTCGCCATGGCTAGACCTATACCAAATCCCTTTGAGTCTGGTGTTTTATAAAAACGTTTAAATATTTTTTTAATAGAATCTTTGTCAATTCCCCCTCCGTTATCTTCAATGATTAAGCTTGTATAGAGGGGATTTTTGTATGATGAAACCTCGATTTTATCACAAGAAGGTCTATTATCTGCATTTTTTAAAATATTAATAAGGGCTTCTGTTAGCCAATAAAAATCACCGAAAATAATATTTTCTTTTAAGTTATTTTCTATTTTTACACTTGTAGATCTTTTTATATCTATGGTGTCTAAAGCGTAGGTCACTAATTCATCAAGATTAATTTCTTCCTTTTTCATAAGATCTTTATTGGCATCAAGGCTTGATAGTTTGAGCAAAATATCTGATAAGGAATTTAGTCTTTGAATTTGCCTTCTTAAGATTCCTATATCATCATTATCTGGGTAATCAATTTCCAAATTTTCGGCAGAAAAAACCATGGAAGTGATTGGTGTTTTTATTTGATGGGCAATATCTTCTAGGTATTCTATTTGCTTTTCGCTATTTTTGCTTGTAGTTTCCTTGGCTTCTACTATTTCTATAAAAAGTTTGTAAGTTTTATCTTCTAAGATTGAAAAATCATCTTGCTTCATTGGGATTTTATAATTTTGATTTTTCATATTCTCTATTAAATCGATAATCTCATTAATTCTCTTTTTCTTTCTTTTTTCTAAAAAATAATAAAGTAAAAAAAGACTTATTATCCAAAATACATATACCATCTAGTCCATCCTATAACCAATTCCCCTGACAGTTGAGATTACTTCCCTGTCAAGCTTTTCTCTAATTCTTTTAATAGTTGATGTCAAGGTGTTATCATTTACAAATTTATCCCTATCTTCCCAAAATATTTCAAGAAGTTGGCTCCTTGTATAAACCCTGTGGGGATTTTTGATAAATAAAAGTAATATTTCGTATTCAAGTGGAGTTAAGTCAATATTTTCCCCTTTAAAATAGACTTTTGACTCGTTTAAATCTATTTTTATATCTTTATAAGAAATACTTTTATCTTGTGATATAGGCAGAGTCCTTAAAACAGCATCAATCCTCGCCCTTAGTATTGCAAGTGAAAATGGCTTGGTTAGGTAATCATCAGCTCCTTGGTCCAAAGCCTCTATTATAAAATCTTCATCATTTTTTACCGTTGTTACTATAACTCTGATGTCCTTTTCTTTTAATCTTTCTATCAGATGCTGGCCCTCTTTATCAGGCAGATTTATATCAAGAAGTGCTACATCAAAATCAACTTTCATCTTGTAAGTAGCTTCATAAAAAGACTTTGCAAGGTCTACCTCATAGCCATTTTTTATTAAATATCTTTTAATTTGCAAGCCAATATCTTCATTATCTTCTATAATTAAAATTCTTTTCATTTACTTCCTCGTTTTAAAATAGTATTTACAATATACCCTTATTAATTTTTAAAGAAAAACACCTATTGTTTATAGGTGTCTTGCTAAAATTTATGGTAGAAGCATGCAGAATCTTCTAAATCCCAGGCTCCTTCTTTTATATAAAAATTATAAGCAGGTGAATTTTTCAAAGTCGTAAAAAATGCACCACTTATAGATTTTTTCTTCAATTTCTTTATGGTTGTCTTATACAAATTCTCCCCTAATCCTAATCTCCTATATTTTTCTGAAATAAAAAATTCATCAATATAATAAGTAGTTTCACTAGCATATCTCCTAGAGTGTCCTAGTATTGCTCCTATTATTTCATCTACATCTGCTATAAGATATCCAGTAAAGTTTGGAAAATCACAAAGAGACGATAAGGATTCTAAGGCTGTTTCTTCTGTCCATTTATCATTCCAAGGTGGAGCATTATAAACTTCTACCATCAACCTTGATAATTTAGTTAAATCTACTTTTAAAATTTCCCTAATTTCCAAATTAATCCCTTCCTTATTTTTCTATATTTTTTTAATTAATTTTTAATCGTCCATGAATTTTTTCAATCTTTCAGCATATTCTTTTGGACTTTCATGCAAAAATTGGCCATGACCTAGGCCTTCAAAGACTTCTACTGTCATTTGTGGTAAATATTTTTTCAAATTCTTTTGACTTTTTTCTGGAATAGGCTCTTCGCTACCCCTCCAAAATAAAACGGGTTTAGGGTATTTTTTTAAATTCTCAGAAAATTTGTAATGGTAAATATAATTACAAACATTTTTAATTGTGGTTTTGCTAATTTTTGCATACATCATTTCGATGATGCTTGAATTATCCTTACCTGCGACCAAATCTAGCAAACATTTTGGAATTTTTTTGCCTTTTTTGATTATATTTGTTCCTATAATAAAGGCGTAAGTACAAGGATAAGCCATCAATCCCAAGTCGACAGTTATGGGTGCATCTAAGAGGACTTTTTCCACCCTAATATTGCCCCTAGAAATTAGGTCTACTGCAAGAGTTCCTCCCATAGAAAACCCGCAAAGTCCATAAAGTTCCCCATTTAACTCATTTAATATGAAAGATTCTATATCTTCAATTGTTTTTTCCATTGAGATCATATCATTTATGCAAGAATCACAATGGCCATCAAGCTCACAAAAAATCACATCATAATCAGTAAGATACGGCAAAAGTGGTTTAAAACATAAGTCTGCAGTTGATGCAAGACCGTGTATAAATAAAATTGACTTATTTGATTTTTCCCCATAGCAAGTAAAATTCATTATATTTCCTCAAGAAATTTCAGATGTTTCCATAATTTTTCAAAACAGAGTCAAAATATATCCATCTATCAAAGCAATTAAAAAGTACATGAAAAAGGCTCGAATAAATGATTCTATATGTTTTTTGGGATTTTGATAAAGGCTTTGATCTGGTATTTTTGATAATCTAATTCTTTTTGTCCTTCTCCACCACAAAAGGTCTATTACTAGAAGGTCGAAAACATTCAAGCCTTCTCCAATAATCAATAAGGCAGTGAAGTTTTGAATAAAACTTGCTTGACGGATTCTAAGACCTAATATTAAAAATAAAATTGAAAAGGTTACAAAGTTTGCCATAATTGTTGAAATTTTACTTTTTTCTCTATATTTTCCTCGGTATTCTTCTATTTCTTTGATTTTCGCTTGCACTTCTTCAGGGTAGGACATATAGTTTTTTAAATTTTTCTCATCAGTACCAGTGCCTAAATAACATATGGCGAAAAATATTAGACACAGAGTCAATAATACAGCTAAAACCATAAAGAACTCCTAAATTTTTTTCTAATTTATTTCCTAACAAAATTGGGACTTCAAGCTTTCAATAATTCAATTATTTCATCTTGAGCAATCCTTCCTTCTTTAAAAAACCTCACCAAAGGATAACAATGGCACATTCCTTCCCCTACCCTTATCTCATAAGAAGCCTTATATTTATCCATAGTTTTTTTAAATTCCTCAGCAAAGGCATAAAGACATTCATCTCCACCATAATAAAAATAAGTTTTTGGAAAATCTGTGAAATCTCCCCTTGTACCATCTAACATATATTCTGGCAAATCTTCATTTCCTTTCAAGATTTCTCTTGCAGTTATAAGATAGGTTGGATCTATCATAACATCTTTATAGTTAAGTTTTTTCAATTTATTCCATATTTCCTTATTTTCATCCAGTTTTACATCTGGAATCCCACCTGGAGATACTGAAATAATTTTCCCTGGCATTGGAAGAGGTCTACCCAAAGCATTATTATGCAAAAATATTCCAAGAGATAGGCAAGCTCCTGAAGAAAATCCGAGAACATTTATATTTTGTGCCTTATAAGTTTCTGTCATTAACCTATAGGTTTCAAAGCAAACTTCATAAGTTTTTCTTACATTTACATCTGCTGAGCATAGTGGATAAAATAAAAACCAAACATCTTTACCCGTTTTTTCCATAATTCTTTCAGATAAAGTAAAGTCTAATTTATTTGGTTGGGTAATCATACCTCCACCAAAAAGATAGAAAATAGCGCCATCGGCAGTTTTTTTATTTTTTTGATAAGTAAGAAGCCTAGATCCCATGACCTCTCTATCAAATAGATAATAATTTTTCTTCCTAGCCATCTTCTTAGCCTTATCTAAGTCAAAAACAACTTTAGCATTTTCGCCTTTTGCATACTCAAGCATCTCTTCCTTGTTTTTTAAAAACATTTTTTTAACTCCAAGAAGACTTACTATGCCTGCTGCTGTTTTATAAATCAAACTCACCTGCCACTCCTTCCTATGAATTCCAACAAACTATAAATTGATACTTATTATCACCTTCATTATACCCTGATTATAGTAGGGTATAATGTTTTCATAAAATTTTTAAATAGAAAATGGCCCTTAAGTTTTTGCATTAAAAGCCATTCTTTCTTTGATTTAATTTGTAAAATACTTATCATAATTTGAAAGTAAAAGTCTTAGTCTTCTAACTTCCTCATCGAGGAGGTCTCTGCCTTCTTCTGTTATAACATAATGCTTGCCTTTTTTTTCTACTTCTACACGTTTTATCAAGTCATTTTCTAAAAATTGTGCCAAAAGGGCATAAAGGGTGCCAGGAGCAAGTTTTATCCTTCCCTTGGTTATCTCTTCAACCCAAGATGTGATTTCTGCCCCGTTTCTCACTTCTCCTAAGGCCAAAAGGGTAAAATACATTGGTTCTGTTAGGGTTTGGAATTGATCTCTTGCCATTATTTTGCCTCGAGAATCTTTTCTATATCTTTTGTGACCTTTTCGTCATAGATATTGCCATCAACTTCCAAAACCATATTACCCTTTAAAATCAAATATGAATTCTCATCAGAAAGGCTATAGACCTTATCATAAGAAAAATCTTTTGAAATATCTTTTACAAATTCTGCCCTGTATGGATGGTTTTTAGCATTTCTAAGAATTCTATTAAATAAATCTTCCGCAAGCCCTTCAGAATTTACTACAGTTATTCTTATATTGAGGTCATTAGAATCTGCCATGTAGTCTTCACAGCTTTCCGCCAAGAAACTTGTAGATTCTTTCCTTACAGAAAAACCAGCTATTTCTTTTGTTTGTAAGTCATCTTTTAATGCAAGCTTAGCAAAAATACCAAGATTAGATATGCTAAATACCACAAACATTATTACTGGAATTAAAGCAAATAGAAATTTTTTCTGTCCTTTTTGTGCATCCATAAGTTTTACTTTTTTGATAAAGTAAGAGATAAGAATAACCATAAATATCATAGGAATCACGGAAATAAGTATTGTTAGCCCATAACCCATTTCTAGCTGATGTATTACTAATGCAATCCAAGATAAAATTATTAACACTATTGATAATACAGGTAGGAATGCTTGTAACTTTCCTATTCCCAATCCAGTAAATTTCAAATCTTTTATGGCTTTAACTTCACTATTTCTTCTCTTAAAACTTACATAATCTCCCAAAGATAAGAGTGATAATATGAGAAATAAACTAACAGCTGGTGCCATAAAAAATGGAAAATTAGAGTAATATATATCGCTTGACCTTAAACGGGCAATACTGGATAGAGCCAGAAAGACAAAAACAAGAAGATTCAAGCTTATTGTAATTAATTCTCCCTTAATACCTTTATTTAAAATCTCAATTTCATAAAAATCATCATTATATAGTGAATTTGATCCTTTCTCATCAACCTGATATAGGTTCATATTAAAACTTCTATCAACCATATGCCAACCATATTCTTCTGCCATCTCATCATAGTCTTTGAGTTCTTCCTTAGAAAACTTAACATACCAAGTCTCATTAGGAGCAATTGTAAATTGGTATTTTATATCAGCTGGCTCACACTTTTTAAACTGGTGAATGAATGGCAATATAATTTTTTCTATCTGCCAGCCTTGTTTCGCCATATCTTCATACCATTGTGCCATAGGACCGAAATTAGCATAAGATAAAAATCTAAACTTAAGCATTTTTGCCTCCTTTAAAATATCGATTCTCGATATTTGTTAATTCAATTATATATCGACAATCGATACTTGTCAATATAAATTTTAAGTTTAATAAAAAACCACCTACACTTATCAATAAAAGATAAGCAGCAGGCGGCTTAAGATAATATAAACATTCAAATTTCAGCGCTAATAAACTTACTATTAATATTTTTTCTCATAATAACTACTCACGAAAAAAGTTATTATAGGAAAAGAAATAATTCCAAGAGCTAAAATAATCGCAGGTAAATATGCCTTTGCAGAAAAACAAATCACAGCAGCAAGGCCCATGATAAGCATTAATATAGGTGTCATTGTTGCATTTACCTTATCCCTTATTTTTTCATTTCTCTCATCATTTACATTTATTCTGTAAAATGGATCTTCCTCCATCCTCCTATTATGACCTAGGCTAACACTAGAAATAGTCACACTAGTTGTAAAAATAAAAGGCAAAATTCTACTCAAAGTTTCATCATCCTTAAAAATAAATAAAGCCACCAAACTTATAAAACCAATTACATATCCTATATACCAAATTTTCTTATTCTTCATTGACATTCTCCTCCTCGTAGATAAAAATATCTTCAATGGCCATTTCAAAATATCTTGCAATCTTAAATGCCAAAATAATTGACGGATTATATCTCCCATTTTCTAGAGATCCCACAGTTTGCCTTGATACTTCAAGAATCTTCGCCAATTCTTCCTGGGTAATCCCCTTCTGTTTGCGAATCTCTTCTAACCTATTTTTCACATTTATCTACCTCCTATGACAAGCTAACTTTACATTTATTATAAGTCCTTTTGTTTTATATGTCAAGTTTACTTTCCGTTTTGTTTTAAAAATGAAACCTAGTTTAATCAACTCCCAAAGTGAACAAACTAGGTTTCTTCTATTCTAATAATAAAAATTTTTCTTTATATTTCATTCCAAATTTCGTATAAACTTTTACCATCAAATATTTTATAATAAAAGGCATCATTGATAGTGTCGAAAGTTTTTTCATCTCCTAAAAATCCTATAACTATATCCTTAGAAACACTTATTATCGCATCTTTCTTATTATAAGAAAATTCAAAGCCTTCTTTAAATTCTTTCCAATCGTAAGGAGTAAAAGTACTGTTCCCAGAAATGATTTTCTCTAAGTCTTCTACTAAATACTCTGTAAAATATTCATCATCTGAAATTACATAGTTGATCAAGTCTGGTTTTAGTACTTTCATCATTGCCAAATCATAAACCATCCTTGACATTTCAATCTTACTTGCTTCTATTTTTATTTTATTACTTGTTTTACTCCCTATAGAAATAGCTTTCGCCCATAAATCAGAAAATTCACCAAAAATATTAAAATACCTAAAGCCATTTTCTAATAAGCTTTTAACGCCCCTCTCTATTTTTAATTTATCCCTTACATGGTGTGAGATAATAAAAGCATTATTTCCAGATATGGGTTCAAAATTCATAACATGGCTATCTTTTATACAAATATTATCGCCAATCCATTCGTAATTATAATACATTTTGCTCTAACTTTCATGAAGGTAGATCTTAATTTTTATCCTTGCCCACTTACCACGCATATCCTTTTCCATTACTTTTGCAAAAAGAACTTTCCCAGCATCCATGAGCCTTGAAAATACTACATTGTCTTGGCGAGGTACATAGCCAATTTTTTCTTTTCCAAGGGTTTCTATTCTGATTGCCTGGGGATCGTGCTCATTTTCAATTTCTCGATAAAAAACCAATTTATCTTCAATCTTTAATGTTGAGTATATTCCTTCAATGCCTTCAACATGGGTTGTTCCTGCCACATAGGTATCGAAAAGATAAATATCCTGCTCAAAAGGCCTTGGTATATCTATCTCTCCACCAGTATTTACAAGATAATCAATTAGATTATTTTGATCTTTTTTTATTAAATCAGTCATTTTTTATCCTCTAATAATTCTTTAATGTATTCTTCCTGAGTTCTTATTGCTTGCTTGTAAGATTTCAACAATTCTTTTAGTTCATTAAGCTTTTCTGCTTTTTTCTCTTCGTCCTCAACATAAATTCGCCAAGAATAGGGAGGGATTGATTTTATTGTTTTAATACTGCTTTTAATTTTCGCAATTAAATCTTCTAGCCTTTCTATTTCCTCTTCCATAGATTTAAGGGATAAAGATTCATCATCCTCTATTTCTCCACTAGTTACAATTGTATATATAATCTGCAAGGTATTTAAATCACCATTTTTATATGATTCTGTTGAGGCAACAAACAATTCTTTTTCTTTGTCTGTGATATTTTGATTTATATCGGGATGGATTTTCTTTACAATTTTCTTATATATTTTTTTTATTAAAGCCGTATCTTCCTCAGATAAGGCTTTTGCTCTTGAATGTTCCAGTGCAGCCTTTAATTGAGAAACAGTGTCTTGGAGTTTCTCTTTGTAGTCATGAAATTCTATATCAAGCTTTTTCTCAATTTCTCCAAGGTCTATTTTTTCTTGTCGGTTTATCCTTGCTTGAATAAGGGATTTTTTTCTACGCAAACGTAAATATTCGTTAAAGGCCTTATTTACCCTATAAGTAAGGCTTCCAAAAGTTAACATATAGGAAGTTTGAATATTTTCACAAACTACATACAAAAGATTGTCCCTTTCAAAAATAAGATTTTCTACGTCTTTTTTGAGGTCTTGAATTTTTTTCTTTTTATTTTTATAATCTTCTATTTCAACAATTTGTCCCATAACATAACCTTTCATATATTATTTACATTAATACACAAAACTGAGTAATAATCAACCCACACACATTATAAATTTCATCCTTTCATAAATTGCATATGGATAAGCACCTTTTTGAACTAGCTTATCCTAATCAAAGATTTTTTCAGCGTCTGTAACTCTATCTGGAGCCATCATAGATTTGTCCTTTATGCTAATTGAAGGCAAAAATTCTAAGACATCATCCCCATACATTATAGTAATTTTAAAAATTGCACTAAGAATATCTCATTTTGATAAACCGAAAAATATGCACGATTCCAATTTCATAAGTATTGATTCACCAAGTGAAAATTCACAAAATAAATTTAACTTTATAGATACATAGACCATAAATATTGTCTATTATTCCCATTGCAATTCATTTTTACAAATACAAAATCTCTTAAGAATATTTTTGGGCAATCATCACCCCAATCGGTGCCAAACCTCCATATACCAATTTGATTTCAACTACCGAAAACCCATGTTTTTCAACAAAATCTTTAAATTGATTTTTATTCCATTCTTGATACATCTTAAATCCCAGAACAGACATCAAAGTCTTAATAATTTTTCTTTTTTTACCCTCTGTCCATAAAAAAGTAGGAGCAAGTAAAGTGCCGTTAGGCTTTAAAACCCTGTATATTTCTTTCATTGCACATTCTGGATTTGGCATAATATGAAGTGCATTAGCAATTAACACACAATCGAATTTTTCATTAGCGTAGGATAAATCAGTTGCATCAGCTGTTTCAAAGATAAGGTTTTCATATTCTCCACGCTTTTTAGCTTCAATAATCATTTGCTCAGAAAAATCTGTACCAATCCAACTCTTAGTCATCTTTGAAAGTGCAAAAGAAAATTGCCCTGAACCACAAGCAAGTTCAAGCACATCCATGTCTTTTTTCAGATAAGGAAGAATGTATTCACAAACTTCATCATATACCCCTTGATCTTTTTTCATAAAAGGTGCATATAGCTTAGCAAATCTATCCCAAAAATTTTTATTACCTTTATCAATCATTTTAAACACTTCCTTTAAATAATTCACTTTACTGATATTTATATTAATCATATTATCCATCATTAATAAGATAAGTTATTTATTATTCGTCTACTCTTTATAATATTATACCAAATATATTGTTGATATTAGTTATTATCTCTTATACTCATTAAATATTACTATAAAGTTCACTCTATTTAGACATAATTCCTTACCGTATATATTTTGAAAATGATTAACATGAGTTTATTAGTCATTAATGTCATTTAAGCATTTGCAAATTTTTTATTCAAACATTTACATTACTTCAAGCCTTGTCTTTTATATATTTTTTAAATTCATTTACTTACAGATATCCTCTTTCCATTTTCACACGAAAAAAAGACGATAGATTTTAAATTTCTACCGTCCTTAAATACCCAAGTATTTTATTATTTATGATTTTCTTTTAAGAAAGCATCAATAGCTTTTCTTGATTCACTTCTTGCTTTTTCATTGCCTTCAGCTGTTCCACCTGTTGCAACTCTAATTTTCCCTAAATCTAAAATACCATTGCCTGCAAATATATGCCCTGCTCCTTTATATGAATAAATCTTTGCCTTAGGGTTTTGTTCTTTTATTTTATTTGCCATGGCAAGGCTATCCCACATCAAATCATCCTCGCCTGCTATCATTAATATATTTGCCTTAATATTTTTGACTGGTATTAGTTTTTCTTGACTTGAGGAGTCTTTTTCTATTGCACTATTATAAGTTTCTTTAAAACTAATAGGACTTTTAATAATAGCTGGAACAATAATATTTTTTAAAAATGAGTTAAATGATGATTTTTTAATATCTATATATGGAAGTTCCTCTCCTTTATAGGCCCATGATGAACCATAATCTTTAAAATCTAGACCAGCAAAATTATAAGATGAAGGTGCCATCAAAATTAGATTATCTATTTCAGGATATTTGCTAGCCAAATTAAGGGCATATTCTGCCCCTTTTGACGCTCCCAAAACACTTATCGGTTTATTGTCTTTTATATTTTTATTTATATAACCTATAACATCTTCAAATTGTTCTAAGGGAATTTTTCTCAGAGTTTGTTCTTGGTTCTTCATGCCAAACATAAATAGTGCAAAGGTCTCATATCCCTCTTCAGCCAATCTTTTAGCAGTCTCAAAATTTGGACTTCCCTCAGAACCTCCAAAACAAATTACAAGACCCTTATGCGATTTTTCCTTAGGTACAAATCTAAAGCCTTGCATTCTACCCTCATCCACATAAGTTACATCAACTCCATCAATATCTGTAGGATATAGACTTATATTAGTAACATCCTTAAAATATTCAGGAAATTTCAAAGCATTGTTATCTTTATACTTATGGTCATTATATATTCTGCTAATAAAAACTAGAGCTAGTAAAATAATAACAATTGAAAAGATTCTAAAAAATTTTTTCTTCATTTTATTCCCCTACTTTAAAATAGCATACAGATTCTACTAGTATTTAAAAGATCTGTTTGTAGTTATTATATCCTTTTTAGAATATTATTTACACTAATCTACATTAACACTTTAATAACATCCATTAGAATCTTAACCTCAATAGAGTTGCCGGCCTGCTTATATATACTATGCCAAAAATATTTTTTTATCATCTTTCTAAGCTATTTATACTTTAGATTCTTTTGAGCTTTTGGGCATAAAAGAACCCCTCCATCCCTAGTAAGGATTTTGGGGTTCTTGTTAAGCTCTAATATTTATTTTAAAATAGGTTATATAATTGACCTAGGGCGACCTTGTCTACTGGATCACATGTGATTTTCTTTCCTTCAATTGTTACTTCGTAAGTTTCTGGGTCTACCTTGATGTTTGGAGTTTCGGAATTTAGTTTCATATCTTTTTTGCCGATGTTTCTACAATTATGAACAGGTAGTACCATTCTTTTTAGGTCTAGTTTTTCTTTTATGCCTGATTCATAGGAGGCTTTTGAGACGAAGGTAAAACAAGAATTACCGATTCCTCCACCAATGGCCGCATACATTCTTCTGTATATTACAGGTTGTGGTGTTGGTATGGATGCGTTTGGATCTCCTGACGGTGCCATTATTATTAGACCATTTTTTAGGATTTGTTTTGGGCGAACTCCAAAGAATTTTGGCTCCCAAAGAACTAAGTCTGCACGTTTACCGACTTCGATTGAACCAATATATTCAGATACTCCGTGGGCTATGGCTGGATTTATAGTGTATTTGGCTACATATCTTTTAGCCCTAAAGTTATCGTTATTATTCGCTTTATCTTCTTTAAGGACTCCACGTTGATCTTTCATCTTTGAGGCTGTTTGCCAAGTTCTCATAACAACTTCGCCAATCCTGCCCATGGCTTGAGAGTCTGAAGACATTATTGAGAATACTCCCATGTCTTGGAGGACATCTTCTGCAGCTATTGTTTCTGGTCTAATCCTTGAGTCAGCAAAGGCTACATCTTCTTCTATGGTTTTGTCAAGATTGTGGCAAACCATAACCATATCCAAGTGCTCATCTGATGTATTTATTGTAAAAGGCATGGTTGGATTTGTTGATGCTGGAAATACATTATTAAATCCTGCTGCAACTATTTGATCTGGTGCATGTCCACCTCCTGCTCCTTCAGTATGGAAGAAATGTATAGCTCTACCACCAATAGCATCTAGGGTATCTTCGATTGTACCGCCTTCGTTAAGGGTGTCGGTATGGATGGCTACTGCAATATCGTACTCATCAGCAACTTCAAGGCTGGCATTTATAACGGCTCTTGTTGCTCCCCAGTCTTCATGAATCTTTAGTCCACAAGCTCCTGCTTTTATTTGTTCATAAAGTGGCTCTTTGCTTGAGCAGTTACCCTTACCTAATAGTCCAACATTTACTGGATATCCTTCGACTGATTTTAGCATAGCTTCTAAGTGGTTAGGGCCTGGAGTACAGGTTGTAGCATTTGTTCCATCTGCAGGACCTGTTCCGCCTCCGATTAGGGTAGTAGTTCCTCCTGCTAGGGCTGTATTTGCTTGATCGGCTGATATAAAATGAACGTGGGTGTCAATTGCTCCAGCGGTTACGATTTTATTTTCACCTGAGATTATTTCAGTGCTTGCTCCTATTACAAGACCAGGGTTGACATTATCGTTCATATCAGGGTTACCTGACTTGCCTATTCCTGTAATAATACCATCCCTAATTCCTATATCTGCCTTGTAAATACCAGTATAGTCTAGGATAATCGCATTTGTAATTACTGTATCGCAAGTTCCTGAGGCATAGCTTGCAGTTGAAGATTGGTTCATACCATCTCTTACAGTCTTACCACCACCAAAGATTGATTCATCTCCATAAATTGCATAATCTTTTTCTATTTCTATTATAATATTTGTATCTGCTAGTCTAACTTTATCGCCTGTAGTTGGCCCATACATAGACCCGTATTTTTCTCTTGAGATTTTAAATGACATCTATTCCTCCCCATCACTATTGATATTAGCATAGCCTTTTTGAATTAGGTTTTTCATGGCTTCATCTTTTTTTATATCATGGGCTACACCATTAGTGAGCCCATTAAAACCGATAACCCTTCCATTTCCGCCAATATCAATTAATCTAACCCTATGGGTTTGACCTGGTTCAAATCTAATAGCATTTCCCGCAGGGATGTCTAGCTTTTTGCCGAAGGCCATGCTACGATCGAATTTCAAAAATCTATTCACTTCAAAAAAATGAAAATGAGAACCGATTTGTACGGCCCTATCTCCAGTATTTGTCACTTTTATTTCAATAGCTTCGAAATCTTCATTTAAAATTAAATCATCATCTTTATAAAAAATTTCACCTGGAATCATTTTTGCCTCCTACACTATTGGTTGATGAACTGTTACAAGCTTGGTTCCATCAGGAAATGTGGCTTCTATTTGTACATCCTTAATCATTTCAGGGACACCTTCCATGACATCATCCCTTGTTAGAATCTTCCTGCCTTCTTGCATCAAATCTGAAACAGTCTTGCCATCACGAGCCATTTCATAAAGCTCGGCACTGATTAGAGCGACTGCTTCAGGATAGTTTAATTTAAGTCCACGTTCTTTACGCTTTCTGGCAACTTCTCCAGCTGTAAATATCATCAAGCGTTCAATATCTTTTGGTACTAAATGCATATCCTTCCCCCTTTTTCAATTAAATAATCTATTATTTCTTTTTCACATTCTATTAAATCCTGGCCCATCTTGCCCAAAATCCTAATTTGAATATCATTTCTAAAGCTGTAACTTGCCCCACCTTTTAGTCCTCTCTTTAAACTATGCTTATCAATTATATTGCGAATCTCGCCTATATTATTTTCATCGGAAAAATTTATAGCAACCATTGACAAAAAGTGGTCATAGCCTTCCATCAAACCCAGTTCATTTATATTTTGTTCTCTTGGCCTTATGAGGTTTTTTTCGGTATAGATAAGCATGCCATCAAGGTTTATATCTAGATTAGTCTTGTAGCTTTTAAATTCAAAGCTTTCTCCCCTGCCAATTCTACCAGCTACAAAGCAGTTAGAAAAAATAAGCCTGGCATCTTTTTCTAAATCGACCTTGATATCCTCCCTAAAATCTGCATCCTTGTAGAGAATCATTGGTAAAAGTTTAAAAATAAAGTCAGATTTTTCTTCCCCACGAATTTCAACCTTACGACTTGCGAAAGAATTCTCATTCATCTTATAAACTTTTTCATATGATTGAGAAGAAAGCAAGACCTTGCTATTCTTTTTTGCATAGAACTTTTCTTCTTGCATATCGCCTTCCAGGATACCTGGGCTTGAGCTCATAATCATAGCCTTGGTAAAGTCGCCATATTTAAATGTATGCATAAGTAGAAATGGTGGCGAATTATAGATATCTTTTAGGATTGTTGTATCATCCTTATTTTCAAACTCTAAATATAATCTGCTGGCTCTTGCGTATGTTTTTTTCATTATTTTAAATCTTCTAATAAGACTTGCTTTCTTATCCAGTCATATACCTCATTAAGACCATCGCCATTTTTGATATTAGTAAAGATAAATGGACGATCCCCTCTTTGGGCTAGGGTATCCTTTCTCATAGCCTCAAGGTCAACGCCAACATAAGGAGCTAAATCTTTTTTGTTTACGATAAGAAGGTCTGATCTTAAAATTCCTGGGCCTCCTTTTCTTGGTATATCCCCACCTGCAGCTACATCTATTACAAAGATGGTGGCATCTGCAAGGTCAGGACTAAAAGTTGCTGATAGATTGTCTCCACCACTTTCGATAAAGATCATTTCTATATCCTTAAAATTTCTGACTAAATCCTCACAAGCTTCAAGGTTCATAGAAACATCATCTCTTATAGCTGTATGAGGACATCCTCCAGTTTCTACTCCTCTTATCCTATCTCTTTCAAGAATCCCCTGATCTTTTAGGTAGTTTGCATCTTCTTCTGTATATATATCATTAGTAACTACTGCTACCTTGTAATCTTTTTTGAATTCTTCTACTAGTTTTTCTATTAAATGTGTCTTGCCGCAACCAACAGGGCCTGCGACACCGATTTTTACGTAATCCATAAGCCTCCCTAAGACATATAAAGTCTTGAATATAATACTTCATGTTGCATTGAAGCAACTTCTACACCTGGATAGGAAGTAAAATAATACTCCTCATCCAATTTATCTATCTTTGTAACTAAATCAATTATCAAGTCATAGATTTCATATAAGATTTTCTGCCCATCAAACTGGCTAATAGGTACGGTCTTAACCGCTGTAATCACTAGATTCTGTGCCATATTAAAGGCAAAACTCAAAAGAGATGCGGTCAAATCAATATCAAGACTTGCTGTAATTAGAGCATAGGCGACTGCGTGATGGATGATTATGTCATTTTTCTTATGATAATCTAAATAGTCATAGTATTTTTGTGGCATAGCTATGTCCATCTTATGAACTGTAGATATAAGTCTTGAGCCTAACTTCTCTGAAGCTTCCCTTAACTCTTTTTGGCTTTTTTGAGCCTGTAATCTTATATTTAGCTTTAAAAGCTCATCTTTTTTTCCTTCTATATAATAATTATAAGCTAGATATACAGCTAAAAAATCATTATAATAAAAGCTAGTTTTTAAATAGTTTATTAAGTATTTTTTTGTATCTTTGGAATCTTTAATCAAATTCTTTAGGATATAATTTTCAAGTCCATAAGAATGAGAATAAGAACCTACAGGAAATTGACTATCATTTAATTGAAGGAGGATGAGCTCTTCTTCATATTTTTTTCTATTCATGGTGGTGATGGTGATCATGGTCGTGATGGTGATGGTGGTCGTGATCGTGGTCATGATCATGGTCGTGGCTATGATGATCAACTACTTGACCTTGAGGTAGAATTGCCATCAAGTTGTTTTTTGCCAATAACTTTGCCATAACCTTATCCATCTTTATACCATCTACGTTATTTAGCATTTCTTCAAGAGTCTTCTCGTATGGCGTAATTAGAGATTTGCCATCTTCTGACCAGTATAATTTTGCATGACGATTGCCGATAATATATGCCAAGTTGACAAAGCTCTTAGCCTCATCCATAGAAAGCTTTAAGCATTCGAGCTCTTCTATATTGATAGCATAGACTACATTATTTTCTCTATAAATTATATCTCCATGCTTTAGACCTCTTTGTCTATCTTCTTCAGAAAGTTTTAGACCCAAGTCCAAACCCTCATATTCAAATCTTTGAATTTTCTTATGGGCATGGTCGTAAGGCATATTAAGCCAATTAATTTTTAAATTTTCTTCATTTATTTCAAAAACATTTCCAATAATTTTTTCTATTATCACTTTATTCACCCCTTTTTTTCCAAACTTAATAGTACCCCATAAAACAAAAAAAAGCAATCACTTTGCATTATTTAAAGTGTGATTTCTCTTTATTCTCCCTTTCAATGATAAGCTTGGCGAAATATCCCAGACAAAAACCGCATATAGAATGTATCCATATACGGTTAATTATTCATAGGATAATTAAGCCCCCCCAAAATTGTAATTATAGCAAAGAGTACCCAGGTCTTCATGATGATTTTATTAAAAAGCTCGATATCACTTTCAAAGATATGATCTAAAAATCAAAAACTAAAGGATAGAAATAAACTCTTATTTAAACAATCCTTTCAAAGACCATCGTCGCTCGAATCTTGTCTCCTCCGAAAAACCCTTTGATCCACAAGATGGGGTTGTCATAGTATGAAGCTATATCCTAAAGAAGCTTGTTTATTTATGGCAGCTTGTAGGTTAGTTAAACTTGTGATTCCCAATCCTGTTCCTAAAAATTTCTCTATAAGCAGTACTTGAAGAACACCTTATTTATAACAAGCAAATCATCTGCTTCTGTCAGATATTAAAGTTTTTAAAACTTCTAAAGGTAAAGATTTAATTAGTTTGTCAATTGCACTATCATTGAATTTTTACTCCAATCTACTGTTTGTTATTTCTCAGGAGACCATTAATTATGGAGTTTTCAGATATGGATTTTATGATATTGGTATCTGCTTTTGCCTTTCTGCCTTTAAGTGATGTTTTTTCAATCTTATCTTTTTCGACATAGATAGCTTCATAATCATTATCGCAGCTTTTTAATTCTCCAGATATTGTTGAGTGATGAAAACCTAAAATTTTTGCTATTCTTTTAGAAGAATATCCCTCTTTACTTAATGACTCTATCATATTTCGCACATTTATGGTAAGATGTTTATATCTCACATTAACCTCCGTGTATTTTTGTCCTTTTTAACATTTCACACGAAATTAGTATGAGTTTTCTATTTTATTACAGTGTCGCATTTAATTTTACAAATTATCAAATAAAAATGGAGGACTTATGCTTTATGTTATAGGTCCTCTAAAATGAAAATTATCATAATTTTATTTTAATTTACAAAGTAATTAACTCTTCCATAAACTTGTTTTCCAGCCCTATCTTTATATTTCAAATATTTCATCGCTTACTTCATTCAAAAACTCAATATCATGGGAAACTATAAAAATTATTTTATCCTTATTTCTGTATTTTTTAATAAGTTTGGATATTTTTTCCATATTTGAATAATCCATACCACTTGTAGGTTCATCGCAATAAACAAATGTAGAATCTTTGCACATAACTGATGCTATCGCAAGTCTTTGCTTTTGTCCTCCTGATAAACTCATAGGGTGCCTTTCAATAAATTCTTCTAAACCTAAATCTTTTAAAATGATTTTTGCCTTTTCTTTATTGAAATTTTTTACTCCTAAACTAAGTTCGCTAAATACCTCATCCGTAAATAGCTGATGATTTACGTCTTGCATAACAAGTGAAGAGTTTTTAAGTCTTTCTTTCTTAGACAGTTTCTCTCCCTTAAAATAAATTTCTTCTTTTGATTTTTTCTCAAGACCAATTAAACATCTCAAGAGCGTTGACTTTCCTCGTCCATTAGAGCCTATTATGCCATAAATTTTGCCAAGCTTAAAAGAAATATTTTTTAAACTTAAATATTCATCCTCAGTAAATTTGTAGGAAAGATCTTTTATCTGATATTCTCCATCTCCTTTTAAATGAGGTACTTCCAACTTAGTTAGCTTCTTATCCCTTAAGGCTAAGTTATTTAAGTCTCTTGTATCTAATTTTAAAAATTCATTTCTTGTATAAGTTTTTTTAAGCTTACCCTTATCTATGAAAAAGATGTGGTCAACTATATCCATCAAATAATAAATCCTGTGCTCAGCTACAATTATGCTTATGCCTTTTTCTTTTAGTATTTTAAGCATCTTTGTCAAAACGCCTATACTTTTAATATCCAAATTTGATGATGGCTCATCCATAACAATAATCTTTGTGCCTGCTATATAAGAAGCTGCAATACAAAGTATTTGTTTTTCACCGCCAGATAGGTTAAATATATTTCTGTTCAAAAGATTTTTTATAGGGAAAATTTCAAGCATGTCCTTTAAACGCCTGTCCATCTCTTCTCTTGCAAGTCCAATATTTTCTAAATAAAACAATAATTCTAATGTCGTATTAACATTAAAGAAATATGTCTTAGGATTTTGAAAAACAGTTGAAACAAGCATTGAAATTTGATAAAGTTCCAAATCTTTTATATTATTACCATCAATAAATATTTCGCTCTTTGTCTTCGCGTTATCATATCTTACGGCTAAGCCATTGATTGAGTTTATTAAAGATGACTTACCACTTCCACTTTTTCCTGTAAACAACACGCACTCTCCCTCAGCTATGGATAGTGATATATCATCTATTATATGGTCTTTGCCATAATCAAGGCTTAAATTTTTTATTTCTACCATATTAAGCCTCCAACAATAAGTCCAGTTATAATTAAAACATATACAAAATCTATAGTCTGTATCTTTACAGGAATATATCTAGTCTTGGCAATTGGATTTTCTATTGCCTTTGTTTCTGCCGCTTTTGCAATATCATCTGCAATGTTTGAAGAAATAATTAATAGTGGCACTGAAACGTACTCAAGATATTTGATTGGATTTTTAAAATTTATCCCCCTTACCCTCATAGCCATTTTGATGTTTTTCTTCTCTTCTTTGAAAGATGGGAAAAATCTAAACATAACCGCAATAGGTATGGAAAGATTTTTTGAAATTTTAAGCTTATCCATTGATGAAATTATTGCGCCTACATCAGAGGTCTTTATCATAAAGCTAGCTGCCATAAATGGCAATAAAAACATTCTGAAGATAATAAATAAGCTTAAAAACATCTTAATTATTGGATTTATATTAGATAACACCATAAAATTAGGTAAAGCATATAATATTGCGCATAAAATTATCCATTTAAAAAATGTTTTTTTGTACCCATTCAAATAAAATAAAATACCAATAAGACAAACAATCGCTAGCTCAAAACTGATGTTTAAGCTATGCACAACAGTTAAACCTGTAAGAAATACGACTAATAACTTACTTATTGGATTTGGATTAAAGGGATAATTTGCAGAAAAGGTAGGCATTATACAATGCCTGCTTTTTCAAAGTGTTTTTTCAATAGTGCCTTGCCTATATATGCCCCTATAATTCCTCCTAGGAAAGCACCTAAGGCTACTAAAGCCATGTGAGGATAAGTTATTAGTTTTTCCATTGCATCAACATAATCTTTTCCCATCATCATAGATAATTCAATATATTTTTCTTTAGCTAAAAGCATTTGCATTAAAGAGCTACATATCCATGTGCTGAAGATTGCATAAGAAAGCATATTGTATTTAAATGAATTATAATTGCCAATCTTTCTAATTAATTCTGCTATTATCATTACTATAAGTGATAAGACTGCAACTACATAAGTATGTCCCATAGCAAACATCACAAGAGGTGATATCATACCGAGTATAAATAAGGCCCATGGTTTTTGAACTTTAGTCATAAATAACATAAGAACAGGCCCTTCAATTATGCCTAAAACTGTTGGGTATATTAAAAACAATATTGGAATCATACCCATCATGCCAACACCAAACATCAAGACGAAATAAATTACGGCAAAAACACCGATACTTACTAAATCTTTTACTTTTAATTTTTTAGTATCCATTTTAATCCTCCTAATAAATAAATTCTTCTGCCATTTTTGTTTTTTCTATTAAATTCATGTAAACTTTTGATTTTTGTAAAAGCTCTTCATGCTTGCCTTCACTTTCTAATTTTCCGTTTTCAAGAACTACAATCTTGTCTGCATTTTCTATGGATTTCATTCTGTGTGAAATGATGACAACAGTTTTATCTTTAATTAAATTATTTAAAGACTCTTGAATTTTTTTCTCATTGTCAACATCAAGGCTTGCTGCTATCTCGTCTAAGATCAATATCGGTGCATCTTTTAAGAAGGCTCTGGCTATTGATAACCTTTGTCTTTCTCCACCTGATAGTTCAGCACCGTTTTCACCAATAACTGTATCGAAACCCTTATCCATTTTTTCTATAAAATCTGTGCAATTTGCAAGTTTTGCTGCTCTTTTAACTTCTTCGTCACTTGCATCTTGCTTTCCGATCCTAATATTTTCCATAACGCTTTGATTAAATAGAACTACATCTTGGAAAACAATAGACACCTTATCAAAAAGGGATTCTGTTGATATTTCTTTTATATCTTTGCCATCGATTAAGATTTGTCCCTCGTCGTAATCATAAAGTCTTGATATAAGTTTCAATATAGTTGTTTTGCCACAGCCACTTGCTCCTACCAAAGCAGTTACCTCTCCCTGCTTAGCTTTAAAGCTTACGCCATTTAAAACTTTTGTGTCTTTATTGTAGGCAAATTCAACATCTTTTAAATCAATGTCAAATTTTTTTAGTTCATAGTCATCGCCTTCTTGTAAATCTTGATTTTGAATTTCTTTTAATCTTTCAATTTTAGGCGATAAATAAAATATCTCCATCATTCCCTCTTTAGATGCATCAAGAGCGTCTTTTATCTTCATGGCCGCTAGTAAATAACCTACAAGGTAGAGAGGGCTTATCTCTTTATTAATAATTAGATTTACGCCAACAAATATCACAACAGCAAGGGAAATAAAGCTAAAAATTGATGAAAGTGACATAATTAAAATAAGTCCTATCTCTGTCTTTAAGTGCACTTTTTCACTTTTATCCATTTTTTCATATAGCTTATCTTTCATTTCCTCTGATAAGCCATAGGCTTTGATCTCCATTTGCATCTCGATATTTTCTTGAAAGCTTTCTGAGTTTTCTCTTAAGACGTCATAATATCTTTTTTGTCCCTTAACCTGATGTTTTTTAGATAGGGGTATAAATATAAAGCTTAATATCGTTGGTATAATTACAGCTAAACCCATCTTCACATTGCTCACTAGCATCATAATGGATATTAGTGGGAAGAAGAGTGCCATACCGCCCACTTTTGGTATCGAGTGGCTCATTGCATGCTCTATACCTTCAATATCAGACATGATTGTCTGTGCTAGGTCTGAAATATCGTGTTTAGAAAAGTATGATAGAGGTAGTTTTGATAAATTTTCCGCTGTCCTTATTCTTAAGTCCGCACTTTCTTGATAGGTTGTGCTGTATAATTTATCGTATTCGATAGAAAGCAAAATATACATTACTATCAAGGTAAAAACTGAGAATGCTATATAAAATCCCTTGCTTTTAACAATATTTTCCAAAACTTCCTGAGCAAAAATCATTAGTAATATCGCAGGAAGCATGTTTATACAATAAACGAAAAATGAAGCCAGTGTTGCTTTACTTAAATTTCTTGCTCCTTTATCTGTAAGAGCAAATCTTTTTTTATAAAACTCCTTCATTTAAAACCCTCCATTCATTCGCACTGTTAAACATATCTTGCAGTCTCTTATACTTTGTATCACTTGACATTAATTCTTTGTCAGAACCTCTTTCTATAATTTTTCCACTATCCATTACAATAACTTCATCAAGGTCTTTAATTGTAGATAGTCTGTGTGCAATCATGATAACTGTTTTATCCTTCATCAGATTTTTAAAAGCTTTTTGCAATTCAAACTCGTTATCTGGGTCAATAGATGCTGAAGCTTCATCCATAATAATAATTTTAGAATCCTTTAAAATTGCTCTAGCAATTGCAATCCTTTGTTTTTCTCCACCGGATAAATAAACTCCTTTTGAACCTATGATAGTATTTTCTCTTTCTGGGAATTTGTCTAGTATCAAATCGCATCCTGCTAATTTTAAGGCTCTCATAACGTCATCTCTGCTCGCTCCTTTATTAGCTAAAGCAACATTATCATAAATGCTCTTCTTGAATAATTTTGAATCTTGAAAAACAAAGGAAATAGCTTTAATTAAGGCTTGGTCAGAATATTCAGATATTGGAATCCCGCCTATCTTTATGTTTCCTTCGTTAACATTGTAAAAACCTGATATAAGTTTTGCTACAGTCGATTTGCCTGATCCAGATGAGCCGACTAGCGCATAGGACTTTCCTTCTTCTAATTTAAAGGATAAATTTTCAATGACAGCTTTATCGTTATAAGCAAAGCTAACATTGTCAAACTCAATATTGTAATTTTTAAAATTATTGACATTGCCATGGACCAATTTATCTTTTTGCATATCATTATAAAGCGCCTCTAAAGTATCTACTGCATAATTGCCTTGAGAAATATACATAGCGTACCACATTATCCTCATAAATGAAACAAAGAGAACTCCTGATAAGAATAAAATCATGATAAGCTCAAGTAAAATCACCTTGGCGCTGCCTAAGCTAGTCATAAAATAAACTATAGGTATAATTAAAATTGCAATTAAACCAAAAAATAACCATTGATACAAAACATAGGGTTTTTTACAAGATAGTGAATAATCATAAGCATACTTTGAGTAATCTTTTATCGCCTTGTAAAAGCTTTTAAATGACTCTACATTTGCTCTAAATATCTTTACTACCTGCATTCCTCTTACGTATTCAACAGTCTCTGCACTTAGTTTAGATAGAGCTTCTTGGTATATCTTCATAAATTCTTGCTCTCCCATCATTGCACCTAAAATCAAGCCATCGATTATGGTAAGAGCAAGCAAAGTTATGCCAACTCTTATACTTACTATAAAGCCGAGTGCTAGTACAAGTACGGGTGTAACTATTGCCTGAGAACTATCGGGAATCATGTGAGCTACAACCTGATGAGTTTGCGCGGCGTTGTCATCTATGATCTTTCTTATTTGACCAGATGGATTTAAGTCAAAGAACCTAAAACTTGCTTTCTCTAAGCCGTCTATCCCCCTTTTTCTTAAATTTGTTTCAAGCCTAAAACCTAGTATGTGAGAACATGTTCCTGAAACAGAATAAAATATTGCTCCACTTGTTAGTGTGATGACAGATTTTAGCGCTATGCTCTCTGCGCCAGATAAATCTGAATTAATTATTAAATTATCCAGAAATTTGTAGATTAAATAAAATCCATATACCGTAAGTACAGCAGATATAGCAGAAAAGACTATAGCTAAAAAACCAAGATATTTTTTATCCTGCACATAAGCAAATAGTTTTTTGTAAATCTTCATAATAATATCTCCTTTCTTTGATATCCATTTTAGATATAAATTCGCTTAATTGATAATAACTATCATTGCTTTTTTATTATACATCGCTTATAATTACTAATACAATAGTTTTGAATTAATAAGGCTAATTGGAACATTGTCTAAAAGGGATAGGTGTATTATGACATATTATGATTTTGTAAAAGATTATTTGAAAGTAGATGAATGTAAAAACAATAAGAAGTACTCAAGTGCAGGGCACACTTTTTGTTGGAAAAAAGAGGACTCAACTTATGGAGAAGGCCTATATTGGTTTTATGAAGGAGATGGGTTTATTATTGATATACATGATTTTTATATCAGTGAAGAAGTAGTTCAAAATAATACCTATAGTATGGCAGACTATGTGTCGATATACACAAGCTACATAGTTAGCGCAAACGGAGAAAAATTTAATCCATATCAAACACTTACAGCGAACTCATTATGTACTTTTGATTTTGATAATATACGAGATGATTTTGTTTTTTTATTACATGAGAACTGTTATTATCTAGCTGTTTCCATTGGTTTTAAAAAAGAACTCTTAGAAAAGCATCTAGCAGCTATCAATATAGATACAGAATCATTTTATTCAGCTTTACTTCAACCGAATCAAATTATTCTTACAAAATCTTTAGAAAAAGTGGCTATGGAAATTCTAAATTGTAAGATGGATGCCCCCGCCGCTGATTTTTTCTTTAAAGCCAAGGCAAATGAGCGGGTAAGCATAGTTATTGACACATACTTAAATAGAAAAAAATATAAAATTGAATCTGATGATAATAAAGCACTTGAAGATGTAGCCAGATTTTTAGATGATCATTTCGCCATGAATGTAAATCAAGAAACCCTTGAAAAAATATCTAAAATGAGTGGAACAAAATTAAAAAATTTATTCAAAGAAAAATATGGTCAAAGCATTACAGAATACACTCAAAGAAAAAGAATGAATGTAGCTGAAACTCTACTCTTAAATACCAAACTTCCTATAAAGGAAATAGCCGAATCTGTAGGATACACATCCCATAGCAAATTTTCCATTTATTACAAAAGATACAAAGGAAAACTTCCTAGCGAGGTACGTGGTTTAGCTTGCGACCATCAAACTTTAAAATGTGATTGCTGTGATTAAACTATTTTTTTATATTTATACACCTTTATCTTATATGAGTTTATAGATATTTGTATAGGTATATATAAAATGGGTAAAAAGCAAAAAAAGAGCAGCCTTTTGAGCTACTCTCATAGAAAGTACCAAATGAGTTAAATATATTTTTTGTGTTTCCTCATACCAGTTGCAAAACAACACTCACGTCAATGTAGTTTTTTTGAGTCTTTTTGACGTATCCTTCTTCATCTTTATCGAAGACAAAATGCTTATAAACTCATCAAAATGCAGGATTTCTAAATTTACATCTTTTGTATCAACGCTATGGCTTACACATGGCTTGAGTGGTCAGTATGGATAAATTTTGAAAATTTTCAAAAGCCTCGTATGTGGGAATATATTAATCAATACGTATCTTCTAATACATTATATCATTCTGGGGCAAAGAAAGAAAAAACAGCCCTCATGACCTGAACCCCAAAATCCGGAATACGGATGGAGGGGTTTTTGTATGCCAAAATACACAAAAGAATTTAAAATCAAACTAGTAATGGAATATTTATCAGGGGAATCTGGAGGCAGTCCGATGATTGCTAAAAAATACGATATACCCGAAGGAACATTACAAAACTGGATAATCAAATATCAATCAGGTGGATTTGATAACTTATCAAAAAAGCAAAATCAAGATAAATTCACTAGTGAATTTCAGCTATCTGTAATACAATATAGGCAAATCAATAATATCTCATTCAGACAAACCGCAGAGCACTTTAATATAAGCAATAGATCAATAATATGTAATTGGGAGAGAGCATATAGACAGCTTGGTTTATCTGGACTAGAGGATAACAGAGGAAGGCCTAAAAAAGACATGACCAAATCAAATAAGAAGTTTAAACCTAATACTCCAATAAATGAAAGTGAAAGAGAAGAGTTAATAAGATTAAGAGAAGAAAATAGACTTCTCAAAATGAAGATAATCTACGAAAAAAAGTTACAAGCCTTGCTCCTGGAAGAGGAAACAGAAACAAGGAAAAGACAAAGATAATCCTCAACTTAATAAGAGAATATCCACAAAGTAAAATAAGTGAATGGATAGAAATAGCTAAGTTACCAAAATCATCCTACTATGAATGGAAGATAAAATTAGAAAGTCCAGTAGATAAAGACAAAGAAGTTAAAAATGAAATTAAAACCATAACAGAAGCTTCAAAAGGTCGATATGGCTACAGAAGAGTAACTATGGTATTAAAAAATAAAGGCTTTAATATTAATCATAAAAAAGTCTTAAGAATAATGAGAGAAGAATCCTTGCTATGCGATAAATTCAAAACTAGATCAAGAAAATACTCATGTCTAGACAATTCCCCAATGGAGAACTTCTTTGGGATATTAAAACAAGAAATGTATTATGGTGTGGAATTTAAAAGTTATGATGAATTAGTTAGTGAGATAGAAAAATATATCAAATGGTACAATGAGGATAGGATTAAGATAAAATTAAACGGAATGTCTCCTGTTATGTACAGATTACATTCCGCTTAAAATATTATTAGATTATTCCGTGTTTACGGGTTCAGGTCAAGGAGTCTTGTTTGCTATGTTTTTTTTAATAGTTTTTACTTATTTTAGTTTTGATATTCTATTAGCGTTTAAGTATTTATTTTTAAATGAAAAGAGAGACTCGAGTTAACAAGTCTCCCCAAAATTTGACAAATAGCCTATTTTAATCATTATCTCTTTGCATCAATAATAATTCTACTTTATTTATTTTATTAATAGCAATAATTGAAGATATTGGTCCTAACAAGGTTCCCAAAATTATTACTATTATTAACATTAGAATCATAAGGAATATATTCGGTCTTAAAAAAGGCATATTTAAAATTGATGAAAATACATTATTGAAAGTTATACTTAAAACAAAGGAAAGCACAGAACCTATGACTGCACCTGTACCATTAATTAGCATAGATTCAACAAGAACTACTTCTCTGAGTTTTTTCTTTGTTGCTCCTAATATCCTTATGGTTGCAAATTCTCTTTTCCTTTCCTTAACTGATAAGGTATTTACAAGACTTAAAATAAAGAAAGCTAGTATCCAAATCAAAGCTATCAATATATACACATATATAAGCATGTTTTTTGCTGAATCTGAAACTTGTGTCATTATTTTTCTTGGCAATAAAGGATACACTTTTTCTTTTTTAAATTCTTCTTTAATAAGTTTTTGAATTGTTTTTGGATCTTTGTTTTTTTCAACTTTTACTAAAATAGAAGATATATCATCTTTTTTTGCCACCGGATGATTAATTATCTTTTCATATTCCTTGGCTAATCTATGAGTTTCTTCTATTGTCATAAAAACTGAATTATCAAAACCCATGCCCGTTTTTGCAAGCCTACCTCTTATATCAAATTCTTGATTAAAAAATTTAACCTTATGATTAATATCCCCCACAATATTAGCACCAACAACAACTTGCCCAGCTTTAATTGGAGTTTTAATCTGTTTTTCAAGCCAAGGTTTAACGCTAAAGTCATCAGAAAAGTCAATTCCTATAACTTGAATGGGAAAAGAACAGCACCCAGCAGAAAGTGTAGCTAGATAAACTTGGCCACAAGCTTTTTCTATGCCCGGTATTTTTTTTACTCTACTTAATATGTCCTTGTCAAAAAAAAATGTATTAGGTTCTCCCCTTAATATTGCACCTGTAATTTTAGAATCATAACCTTCTGGAACTACTATAATGTCTGCTCCCATTCTATCTGATAAAGATTTCATGCCATTTTCAAGAGAAAAAATTATAAATGATGACATGAATAAAATAAAAGTTAAAATTCCTACAAGAAAAATCAAGGTAATTGATCTTGTCTTCTTATTTTCTATATTTTTTTTTGCCAAATTAATTGTGTATAAATCTTTCATTATTTTGCACCATCAAGAGCATTATTGCAAGCTTCTATAAATTGCTTGTAAGTTCCTGTTGCCCCCGAAATAACGTCCACTCCTTCAGGATTTCCTTTTTCCACTAATCTATCTGGGTATGATTTTGCAAGATTTATAGCTTGTTGGGCTATCTTATATAGTCCTTCATTTTGGCTTTGACCATAAGATTCATCCTTTTCTTTTCCATCTCCATCAATGTTTTGCATTGTGCAAGATTCAATCTTATTGTCTTTAACAGTTATATCCACCTTTACAAGTCCGCCTCTTTCATCTTTGGCAGATTCTCCATGATATGTGCCGTCCTTATAGCTTACGCTTGGAGCTTCTTCTTTTTTATCTCCTCCACAAGCAACTAGGACAAGCCCCAAAGAAAAAAATATTAATACATTTAAAATTTTTCTCATATAAACTCCTTAAGTTTTTGATCTTTTTTTACAGAATCAAGAACTGGTCTTTTTCTTTTCATTTTTTCTTCTTTTAAAATTTTACCATGATCAAGAGTTATCATTCTTTCAGATTCTTCACCGACTTCAGGGTCGTGAGTTACAACAATAATTGTTGATCCTGCATTGTGAAGTTTTTTAAATATATCAAGAACTATATATTCATTCTTTTCATCCAAATTTCCTGTAGGTTCATCGGCTAAAAGTATTGCAGGATGATTAATAAGAGCTCTAGCGATGCATACTCTTTGTTGTTCCCCACCTGATAATTGGTTGGGTAAGTGCTTGGCTCTATCAGCAAGACCTACTGCAGCCAAAGCTTCCATTGCTTCTTGTGCATCTGGCATAGAATGATAATATTGTGACATCATTACATTTTCCAAAGCACTCAAATAATTAACTAAATGAAATTGTTGGAAAATAAGTCCTATCTTATCCCTTCTAATAGCTGTTAGTTCCTTAGGTGATTTTTTTGCTATATCTTCACCATCCAAAATAACTTCACCAAGTGAAGGTTTATCCATGGCACCAATAATATTCATCATTGTTGTTTTACCAGAACCTGATGGACCCATTATAGAAATCCATTCGCCCTTTTCTACACTTAAATTGATTTTGTCAAGGGCTTTAAGTTCACCATAAATTTTTGAAACATCTACAAGTTTTAATATGTCCATAAAATTCCTTTCTATTCTCCACGAAGCACTAAAGCTGGATCAATATCAACAGTTTTAGATACTGGTATTAAAGATGCAACTATAGTTATTACTATACAGACAATAATTGTCATAGGTACTAAAAGAGGCAAGAAACTTACCTTTCTAGCAAATACCGAAATACTTACTCTATTGGCAAATATATATCCTAATGCAACACCTAAAAGTCCACCAAAAACCCCCAAAAATGCTCCTTCACCTAAAAAGTCAACAATTACTGACGAATTTGTGGCGCCCAAAGCTTTCTTAAGACCTATTTCTTTACGCCTTTCAGTTACAACTGCCATCATTGTTGTGGATACACATATCATCATTATGAATAATACTATTATCGTTACAATGAAGACAAGAGCTTGTAATTTATTCAAAACTATATCTTGTGAGGCGGTAACTCTTTTTACCATTTGTGGAGTTAGAGATCCATCCTTTTGTGAAATATTTGATACTATTTTTGAAAGTTCATTTTGTTCAGCTTCTATTGAATATTCTACGACATCAAAATTTTTGTCTTTAACAAGCTGTGAAATATCATCAATACTCATAAAAATAAGTTCTTCTTCTTTACCACCTGTTGTTACAACTCCTGAAACAACAAAATTAGTATCTATAGAACCTTCTCCATTAACTTTGGGAGTATTTATGATAATTTTATCTCCCTCTTTTAATCCCAAAGCCTTTGAAACTTCATTACCTATTAAAACTTCTCTCGATTTTTCAGGCCATGAACCGTCAATAAGCCAGTATGGAGAATTTTCTTTCGCTCCCTTTAAATCTGTACCTGCAAGCATATAAGGTTGTTCATTAATTTTTGCATTTGTATAAATATAAGGTGCCTGACCTACAAGCTTTCCCGAAGGAATTAACGATTTAACTTCATCTAACTGTTCATTGGTGATTTTTTTATCAGGGTTAGTGGGAATTACCAACATATTTGCACCATAAGACCTAAACTCCTTACCCATTTGTCTAGGAATATCATAGTAAATAGTAACAAGTCCTGAAATAATTGTTGCTCCCATAGCTATAGCAAGTAGTGCTGTTAACATTCTTGCACGTCTCCTTGCCAAGGAAGTCATTATCATTTTTAAGTAAAATTTATTTTTACTTTGTTTATCTGCCATGTAGTACCTCCGTAGGATTTAAATTCAAAAGGTATCTTATAGCTGGTATTGACCCCAATATTGTAACAAGAATAATAAGTATTGCTACAATAGGAACTACCATAGCTGTTGGAGCTATTGCTGAGCCAAAAACTGTTAGACCAATAATCTGAGTAAGTAGCAGACCAACACCGTAACCTATAACTGTTCCAAATATCGCTGTCAAAATTATTTCTACAAGAATTATGCAAATTATCCTTCCATTTGACGCCCCTATAGCTTTCTGAAGTCCAATTTCATTAGATCTTTCCATTACAGATGCTGTAATAAGATTAGAAATACCAAAGCCTGAACCAATCAAAGTTAATACTGTAATTAAAACCATAAGAAGTGTAGTCTTATTTAAAATATCTCCTTCACTTTCTGCAACTTGGCGAATTGGCTTAGCTACAGAATCAGTCATTACTTCTGTTATTTGATAACAAATAGCAGATACATAAGCTGTACAATACCATACTTCCCTTTCCTTAATAGTTAAAGATAGTGGGTTTCTGGCAGCCTTTCTTGCTAAGTCATTGTCTGGTGTAGTAAGAGCTGATACTTCAACTTTATTTACAACTCCAGTAACTCCAGCAAATTCTTGTGCTGTTTTTAAAGTAGAATATATAAATGCATCTTCATCAGAACCTGATGAGAAAATACCCTTAACTTTTAATTTTTTATCTAAATTATTGCTTTTTAGTTGGATTTCATCACCAACTTTAAATCCATTTCTATCTGCAAAAATCTTTCCAAGCATAACTGAATCGCTATCATTTTCTGATAACCACTCGCCTTGAACTTCCCACCAGTTTTTAAGTCTAATCATACCAGTATCAACCGATTCTCCAGTAGGCAAATTCATATGATTATTAAACCATGTTCCTACCATCTTAGTATGTTTAGAATCATTATTACAAGAAACCCAAGTGTTAAGATATGGCGTATAGTCTACAATATTGTAAGCCCAAAAAATAGTTTTAATGTTAGGAAGTTCTGATTCCTTTAAATATTTTTGAACCTGCCCCTCTTTTTCTTGCATGCCATACAAATCATCAAGAAGGGAAGCTTCCTTTGGCAATACATTAATATTTGCTCCATAGGTCTTTAATTCTTGATTAACTTTATCTCCAACACCGAGCATGGTATTTAACATTGAAGTGGCAAGAGAAGCTCCAAGGGCAACTGTAAATGCAATAAGAGCCATCTTACCCTTTTGTCTAAAAAGCGCTCCTTTAACTATTCTCCAAAACATAAGCCCTCCTACTTAAATACATAAGACAATGCGTCAAGATCTTTTTGCGCAATCTTTATCTTTTTATCATGGACAATGTATGGGAAAGGTATCGGGTTACATCCACCCTTAAAACCTATTGTACCCCTATTCATTACAACGTCGCACAACTTACAAATAACATCATCGCCTCTTTCAAAATATCCAGATGGACCACATATCTCGCAGGCATCAAGTACAACTCCATAGGAACCTTCTGATTTTTTAATGCAGAAAAATCTCATTTGTACACCATCCTTTGCCTTATACAAATATCTGTGCAAATGCATATCCTCTAAGCTGCTTATAGGAATAACAATCATTCCATTTTCAGTTTGATAATCTTCAGGTGGTGAAAGGGCCTGTTCCTTATTAGAATATGCCTTTCCAACCGTTAATGAAAAAGTATTAATAAATAGAACGACAAGGAAAAAAATCGCCCAATGTTTTTTATTCTTCATTCTATACTTTATTTTTCTTAACTGAGCCCTATTGCTATAATCTTCATTAACTTTAATATTTTGCTTATATAAAATTACTGGAATAGCTATCATAATTAGCATTGTTGCAAATAAAAACACATTTTCGTGATTAGCTATAAATGCAATAACTCTAAAAAAGTTAACATTTCTAGGAATAATCCCTTTAGAATAAAACCTTTGAATTATGATATTAAATTGGCTGATACCCGAACATACCAAGCTCAAAAAAACAATAATCTTTAAGTTTTTACCTTCAAGTTTAACTGAAGACTTATATATGGCAAGTCCTGATAAAATCATCATGATTATTCCAAAAACAAAGCCTAAAATCCTAAAAAGTACAATAGTTGAAACAGCACTTTCGCCATAATATACAAATTTGTTTGATTGGTTAAATACATACGGTAAATAATAAAAACAAATTCCTACAAGATAAACAACAACCGATGATGAAATGAAATTATCATAAATTTTAGCATTTATCTTATCTTCAAATATCATAAAAATTAATATTAAAAATACTGAGATAACTATGGGTACCATAGACCAGAAATTCAATTCTGTTCTATTAATAAAATTAGGTATATTTCTTATAATTATTGAAACAATTGCTGCAATTACCCCTAAAACTAAAGAAATTATAATAACATACTTTTTATATTTACTTTCTTTAGTTGTATAATAGGCAAGTATTAAAGAGATCATTAGAGAAAAGGCTATTCCCGCCTCCATAACTTTAATAAAAATTTTTAAAATAATTTCACCCCCCATAAATGTATATAAGGGGAACATAAATTCCCCTTATAAATATTATAAATTTTTAAAACTTTACCATTGTGGTCCGTTCCATTCGAAGTCAGTCCATTCTGCAACAAGTGGTTCTGTCCAGAATCTACCTGTTACACCAGTTTCTTTATCTACGTGTAGTAAGTAGTCATTGCCTGGTGCAGCTACTTCGAATTTTACATCATAAACGCCAACACCTTCGTCAAATTTAACATTTGCACCATAGTGTGGACCATCAGATGCGTTCATTGGCATGAAAGCTACTTCTTGAACATGGTCTGAACCTTTCTTTTGTAAATAAGCTTTTACTTTTAACCATGGAACAAAATCACCAACACCATAACCTAATGTTGAACCTTCTTGTGATGCTGTAATGTCAGCTTCAATATGGCAATCAGCTTCTTCTTTAGGAATTGAGTTTCCTGCTGGTTCCATATCAACTGGTTGGAAATATACACCAGAGATTACTAAAGGTCCTTTAGTTTGGTCATCGCCAATTGGAAATTCTTCAAATCCTGCATCTTCTCCTGGAGCTGCAGCTTTTGCATCTCCTGCTTCTTTCTTGTTTCCTTCAGCTGGTGCTTTTTCTTCAGCTGGTGCTTTTTCTTCAGCTGGTGCTTTTTCTTCAGTAGAAGTATTAGCTGTATTATTAGCTTTTGTATCTTCTTTTTTACCACAAGCTGTAAACATTAATACACACACAAGTGTCATAACAACAGGAAATAAATTTTTCTTTTTTAACATAATATCCTCCTATTTATTTTCCTGGCTGGCTTCAAGCTCAGCTCTAATTTTTTTGTTTCTATTATTTTGATAGATAACAGAAACAATGGTTACTACTAATAGAATAATTTGTGGAATAAGATTTTCATACCTATCGTATATACCTATAACTTCAGCAGACCATCCATTCATCCAAGGAACTATAGTTCTGCCAATTACATCTGCTTCTTGTAATTCTCCTATGCCCTTTCCTAAGAAAGACAAGCAAAGTATAAACATTAGCCAAGAAGTAAATGTAAAGAATGGTTTTAATGGTAGCCTTACAGAAACTTTAGCAATTAAATAATATACAATTGCAAGTATTATGGCGGCAACTAAAAGTCCAATCCACATATGCATTGGATTTTCAGAAATGCCTGTTCTCATACCTTGGAAAAACAAAATGAGTTCTGCACCCTCTCTTGCTACTGCTAAGAATGAAGTGAAAGATAAGGCAAAATAATTACCCTTGGAAACAGATTGTTCAACTTTGTTTTTAATGTATCTATTCCAAACTTCAACTTCAGATTTAGAAAGCATCCAATTGGATACATAAAATAGTACGATAACAGCAAGAAACATCGCAATTCCTTCGAATATTTCTTGTCCCATTCCAGACTCAACTTCTCCCACTGTATTGGCGATGATATTAAATACTCCAGCTAGGACTGCTGAAAAAACAATGCCTAGCAAGGCTCCAATATATACACCTTTTAAATAAATTCTATTATTAGTCTTTGATAAATATGCAGCAATGGCAGCTACAACTAAAATGGCTTCAAGTCCTTCGCGAAGTGTAAGTCCAAGAACTGCAAAAAATGTACCAAATCTTTTTAGCAGCTCTCCCAACAATTGACCTGTTGAAAGGCTATTTGCATCTTCTTGACTTTGACCACTGGACTTAGAATCTCCAGAGGTTCCATCAAGAGTATGGGCATCTTCATGAAGGTAAGTTATAAGTGCATCAATTTCATCTTTAACTTCTTTTGGGTCTGCATCTTCTTTGATAGAATTTTTTGCTCTGTAAAATTGATGTTCAACCATTGAACCCCTTTGGCCTGAAATTGCAGTCATAGTTGTTTTTTCAAATCCAATTTTTTCATAGAATTTAAAGTAAGCTACATTAACTGCATCTGTGGCTGCTTTTTTAGCATCCTTATCTCCAGGCTTGTAAACTTCCACAGCTTTTTCTAAATGTTCTGACATAGCATCAGCGACTTCAACCCAGTTACCATAATTTGTTTCTGCTGCAAAAGCAGGCGTTAAAGTTAGGCTAATCATGATTACCATGATTGCAAAAACGCTAGTCATTTTCTTTAATAAATTCATCTCTATCCCCCTTTCTTTATTAAACTTCCATCTTCCATTTGGTAAAGTGTATTGCCGTATTTTAAAATATCAAGCTCATGAGTAACTATAATAAGCGCAGTACCTTTAGAATTTATTTTTTTTAATAAATCCATTATCTCCATAGTAGTATTTTTATCCAAATCACTTGTAGGCTCATCTAAAATCAAAAGCTTCGGCGAATTAATCATAGATCTGGCTATCAGCACTCTTTTTAGCTCTCCTCCAGATAAATTTTTAGGAAAATCATCTTTCAAATGCAAAATTCCCATCTCATCAAGAAGCATAGCTGCTTTTTCATAAGCAGAGTCATCTCTTTTAAATAGATAATAAGGAAGAGACACATTCTCTAAAACATTTAAATTTGGAAGTGTTCCTAGACTTTGTGGCACAAAACCTATGATTTCATTCCTATATTTGCTAATTTCTCTATCAGAAAAATCACTTATATTTTTGCCCTTAGCAAAAATTTTACCTTCAGTCGGTTTTAATAAACCAGACAAAAGATTTAAAAAAGTTGACTTTCCAGAACCACTTCTGCCAATTATATTGACAAAATCTCCCTCCTTCAAGGTAAAGTTTACATTTTTAACAGCAAAAAGTGTATTAGAACCTCTTTTGAAACTCTTGCTTAAATTTTCAGTTTCAATTATTGATTCCATTATGAATGTCTTTCTTTCATACAATAATAAATATTAACTAAAACCAATATGCCTGACAACAATGTGCAAAACGGAATGGTTATTGCTCTGCAAGCCATATCGGCTTTCATGCATCCACCAATAAGCACTTGAGTGTTTAGTATCTCTAAAATACCAATTGCTATATTTGAAATAGATAATCCTAAAGATATTTTTGAATCTTTAACTACAATAAGAATAATTGCTAATACTAAAATGACTGCGCCAATACCTATAGTCATATTTCCCATCCAATGGCATTTCATGAACATCCCATTTTCCATAGGAGGGCAAACGGGTGTTATAAATTTTGGTGCAAGCACTAACAAGATACCTATAATAGCAGAAATATATCCCAAAATCTTTTTTCTACTCATTTTAATCATCCTTTCTACTTATCTTTATTAATAACATTGTAATATAAAAACGTGTTTATTTTTTTATACTTACCGGACTTTTTTCAACAGTTACCCCTGGCAGTTACCAACATATTGGTTGGAACCAGTGAGGCCGTTAAAAAGTGTTGACTTACCACTATTGGTGTTGCCGGCAAGTTCAATAATGATAGCCATCTTAGTCCTCTTTCTTTTCTATTTCTTCAATTGCAATTAATTCAGCATCTGCTTTTCTAATGCTAAGTTAATAATGTCTAATATTAATTTGCACAGGGTCGCCAAGTGGCGCCACCTCCCTTATGTAAATTTCTGAATTTTTTTGTAATTCCCATGTCCATTATCCTTCTTTTCAAAGGACCAGAACCATTGATTTTTTTAACGATATAGTATTTTCCTACAACTGCATCTCTTAAAGTTTGCAAGTCTTACATCTCCTATGCCAATATTTTTTTCGCTATATCTTTTCCGATTGCAACTCTTGAATCTTTAACATATACAATTAAATTACCATCGTTCTCATTAACAACTTTTATAACTACATCTTTGACAAAACCAAGATTCGCCAGGTTGGGACTCAGTTACATTACTATCTCCTAGAGACTTAATCCTAAAAATCTTATAATTAACATTTAAGGGTGCCATTACTAAGTTAAGCATCTAATCACTCGTTTCTAGTTTTAATTTTATTAAAACAAATTAATATTTGAAATTGATTATCATCTTCTTAATAATTATAACATAGAAAATTAAAAATTCAAATCAATTTCCCAGTCTTTTTAAAAGAATGGGATATTTTTAAGATTGAGAATATTTTTAATTTCTTTATCTATCTCCATATCAGAGATAAGTAAAATATGAGATTTCTCATGATTGTATGTCGAGCTAAGTTCTTTGGAACTCAAGAGAATACCTTCATTAATTAGCACATTAATAAATTGATCTATTTCCTCTATCGAATAATATTTACTAAATTTCTTGTGTATTTTTTCTCTATTGCCAAATTCTTTTACTAAATTGAATACCTCATTCAGTATTTCGTAATCGCATTCAAGAGTTTTGAAACAATTATCTTGATAAATATTGATTTGATTATTGTTAATTTTAGATACCGAAATTGTATCATTTACTTTAAGATTCACATCTAACCTCATAATATAATAGTTAATTTGTAACATTTAAGATTTAAGATTTGATTTTTATTAATTAGATCTCAGTGTGTGAGAACGAGAATCAACACTTGATTGATTATAGTTAACATTTTTTTCGCTGTTCACTTTTATTGTCATTTCCACGCACCTCCTCGTATATTGGAGATGTAGTAAAAACACTACATTTTATTCTCAATCCCATTGTCTTATGGGATAATAATTGTATAGATAGAGGTCGTAGTTCACCTCCTTGAAGCCTGTCTTCCCGTGAAAGGGTTACGCCTCTACTTTACGTCCTTATCAGTATGAGCTGGATAACACATTTGGTTGCTGTATGTCTAACGAGGTTTGATTGTCGTAAAGTTCCTGAGGGTCTTTCTCTATCTAAATTTATATTAGAGTTAGGTGATTTTATGTTTTATATAGGTATTGATATTGCTAAGAACAGCCATGAAGCTTCTATTATTGATTCTAATGGAAAGCTTGTTACTGGTCCTTTTTCCTTTTCTAATTCTGTTAGAGGTTTAGAAAAGTTTGAGAGAATTATTTCATCTTTTTCTCTTTCAAATAACAATTGTATTATTTGTATGGAAGCTACAGGTCATTATTGGCTTTCTCTTTATTCTTTCTTGATTGATTTAGGGTTTTCTTGTGTTGTTATTAATCCTATTCAGTCTGATGCTTTTAGAAAGATGTATATTAGACAGACTAAGAATGATTCTGTTGATTCTTTTGTTATTGCTCAAATTCTTAGGTTTGGTGAGTTTTCTATTTCTCATTTTTCTGATGAGGATACTTTTGCTCTTAGAAATCTTTCTAGGTTTAGGTTTGCTCTTGTTGATGAAGCTTCTGATTGGAAAAGAAAGCTTGTTGCTATTTTAGATCAGGTTTTCCCTGAGTATTCTTCACTTTTTTCTAATGTCTTTGGTGTAGCTTCTAAAGCACTTTTGAGTAAGTTCCCTTTTCCTGAGGATATGATTTCTATTCCTGCTGATGAGCTTGCTAAGCTTTTGTCTAAGTGTAGTAAGGAGCACTTTGGTATTGATAAGGCTAAAGAAATTCAAGAGAAGGCTTCGAATTCCTTTGGTGTTAAGTTTGCTTTGAAGTCTTTTTCTTTTCAAATTAAACAGATTATTGCTCAAATTTCTTTTCTTTAAGATCAGATAGCTGATATTGAAGATGAAATTTCTTCTATGATTAATTCTTTATGCCCTGTTATTACTTCTATCACTGATATTGGTGATGTCTTAGGTGCTGCTATTTTCTCAGAAATCGGTGATATTTCTCGTTTTGAGAGAGCTAATCAGTTGATTGCTTATGCAGGTTTAGATGTTGCTGTTAAACAGTCTGGTAATTTTAATGCTACTGACACTGAAATATCTAAACGTGGTTCTCCTTATCTTAGACGTGCTATTTGGCTTGCTGCTAATGTTGCAGCCTTTAAAGATCCTGCCTTATCCTTGTATTATCAAAAACTCAGACAAAGAGGAAAGGCCCATGGCACAGCTATTGGAGCTGTTGCTAGGAAGCTAACTAACATAATATTCGCCGTTTTAAGGGACAACAAAGTTTATGTACCTAATATTTAGTTATCATAATTCATAATTTCTAAGCCTAAAATTTAGGCTTATTTGACGTGCCATAAATGACAAGATTAATTATTTTTTGATTTTTTCTTGACATTTGATAGCTGGTCTTCTCATTTTGTATCTTTCTACAGTGTTATTATATCACAAGATTAACTACTTTCTATCTCTCTTCTTATAATCATTTTCTATTCTATTTTTTATTTTTGTATATTCCTTATCATTAATTAATTTAAGATCATAAAGTCTACATAACATAGCAACTCTCATACTATAAATCTTTATTGCTTGCATTTTAACCTCCTATATAAGTTGATTTTTTTAACTTGGTAAGTGAATTAAATTTGAAATATGCTAATCTCACATAATCAATTTCAAGAATATTCACACTTCAAAGTATTTTGATTTTTATAGAAAGATGACAAAATACCCCTCACCTTATAAAGTGAAATTTGCCCTCTTCGGAAACCAGAATTTTTATTTTTTATAGTATTTTTAAGTTTCAATGATTAATTTGAACATAAAAAGAGGACTTATGCTCTAAGGCATAAATCCTCAAAAAAATATTATAAAGTTTATATTATGGAGTATCATGAAAAATACTATTTACAACTTCTCGTTCTTCTTGCTTATTTATCATATGTCCCTCTTGTAATTTACTAATGTATGCATTTTCATAAGTAAGTAAAATCAATCACTTTATCACAAACTGATTCTAAAAACTCAACATCATGGGATATTATTAAAATCAACTTATCTTCTTCCTTTACTTTCTTTATGTTTTTAGCTACTATTTTCATATTTCTATAGTCCAATCCACTGGTTGGTTCATCGAAAAATAGAATTTTCTTGTCGGATAGTAAAGCGGATAAGATAATTACTCTCTGTTTTTGTCCTCCTGACAAGGTGTGAGGATTCCTATCACTGATATTTTTTAACTCCATATCTTTTAGCCAAGTATCTAAAACATTATCATCTTTAATATTTGATGTTAATACTATTTCATCTTTAACGCTATCTGTGAATAACTGACAGTTCACTTCCTGCATAATAAGTAGACTTTCATTTAACCTGTTTTTTGTTTTGAAATTCTCATCCTTTTTAAAAATTTTTCCTTTATTTTCTTTGTATAAGCCACATATGATTTTTACTAATGTAGACTTTCCCTACAATGTCAAGCAATTGTTACATAAAATTAGACGATATTTCTATCGCCTAATTTATATACAAAACTTTTATTTTAACTTTTTTATACGTTCACTTTCTGTTAGAATCCTCATTTGTTCAATAGCAATTGCATTTAATTTTTCTATCCTTTCAGTTGCATCCATTCCCTCATTTATAAAAACAGCATTTAAGTTCTCAAGATTTGATAAACACACTAATTGTGATATATCAGCATAGTCTCTCATATTTCCTTTTAACTCCGGATTACTTTCACGCCATTCTTTTGATGTCATTCCAAACAAAGCTACATTTAATATATCTGCTTCACTTGCATAGATATAGTTTATTCTTTCCTTTGATAATTTCTCAGGGACAAGTTTATTCTTAATTGCATCTGTATGAATTTTGTAATTTATCTTAGCTAAATTCCTCTTGATATCCCAACCTAATTGTTTTTGTTCTTCTTCTTTTAAGCGCTCAAACTCTTTAATAAGATAGAGCTTAAAATAAGGTGATACCCACGATGCAAATTCAAAAGCTATGTCTTTATGTGCATATGTTCCACCATATCTTCCTGCTTTGGCAACAATTCCGATAGAATTCGTCTTATTGACCCATTGTTTAACCGATAAAATAAAACGATTAAAACCTGCTTCATTTTTAATTCCCTCGAATTCGGTGGAATTAAAATTCGCATTATACATTTCTTCCCATATTCCTAAAAATTCAATTGTATTTTAATTCCTTAGCCATTTTTCTATTAGTGCCACACCATTTTCAAGATTTCTAACCATGTCGGTTAAAGAAATATAATCTCTATTATCTATGGCAATAATGCTAATTTCTGATCCTTCCACATTTATTTTAGACACAAAAATCACCTCACAATATCTCATTTTAACTATAATTATATCATTTTTTTGTTCCTAAATATTTACCTTATCAACTCATAGTAAACAGTACTATTTGTTTCCGCAAATTTCCTCGCCATTATTTTTATTTTGGCGTATTAAAATTAAAGTTGGCGAGATTATGAGTTACTTTTAATGCTATTCATCTATTTTTCTACAATTTCTCTTTCTCCACTTCTTGATACAACTATTTTATCAATAGAACTATCTACATAGGCTTTCAATAAATTATTCTTATCTAAGGAATTACCATCAAATTCTTTCTTCAAATCAATCTCCTCTGACTTCAATTCTTTCAACTTACTCTCCAATAATATCTTTTTATCTTGTATAAGAGATTTTTCCTTTAGATACGCCTCTTTCGAAATATTTTTCTTTTTATAGTTTTCATAGATAATTTGTAAATTACTGTTTAATATGGATATTTCCTTTAGAATCTCTTCTTTTACATTCTTGTGTTCTATAACTTTCTCTTTATTTAATGTGTTGTGAATCTTAAAATCTTTTAATTTAGGTTTTATAAGTTCAATAATATCTTTCTCTTTGATATTGTTTGGTTTTTTCTCAGCTTTACATAAATTACAATAATAACTTTTATACTTGTATATTTTATCAGAATTCTTCTTTTGTCTACTGTCACATCGAAAACTCATAGGTCTACCACATTCTTTACAAAATATCTTACCAGAAAAAATAGAGCGATTTTTCTTTCCTGTATAAACATAAAATTTCCTTTTTTCTTTTATTGACTTAACCTCATCAAAAACCTCTCTTGAAATAATTGCTTCATGAGTATTATGGATTACTTTCCACTCTTCTTCAGGAAGTAATATCTTTTTTCGCCTACCAATTCTTGTTTCTTTATACTTGTTATATACATAATCTCCTGTATATAATTCATTTCTTGTAATTTGTGATATGCAAACACTTGTCCAAACTCTTTTCTTTACCTCACTTCCAGTAATTAAATTTCCAGTATAATCAAAAAGTTTCAGTTCTTCTTTTCGCTCAGAGCGAGTTATATAGCCTTTTTCATTAAAAATATTAGCAATTTGAGTACAAGAATACCCTCTTAAAATTAAATCAAAAGCTTCTTTAACTATAAAAGCTGTTTTTTCATCAATGATGATACTATGTTTATCTTTTGGATCTTTAATATATCCAAAAGGTGCTGCCCAATTTATATTTTTCCCCTGTGATTTAATTTGTTTTAAAGAATTGCTTACCTTTTCAGATAATTCCTTACTGAATAAATCATAATACAATGTCTTAAACTGTGTATCCATATCTAATCCATTTCCATTTTCGTTTATGGAATCATAACAATCATTGATAGCTATAAATCGTATTTTTAAAAATGGAAATATATTGCTCAAATAATCCCCAAGCAAGATATAATCTCTTGAAAACCTCGACATATCCTTTACTATGATAGTCTTTACTCTTCCTTCTTTTACATCATCAATAAGTCTTAAAAATGCAGGTCTGTTTGTATTCGTTCCCGAATACCCATCATCTACATATTCCTTTATTTCACAACTCTTTAAAGATGATTCATTTTCAATATAATTTCTTATATAATCTCTCTGATTTACTATGCTTATACTTTCATCCATTTTGTTATAATCTTCGTCTGAGAGTCTTAGATAAATAGCCACCTTATTCATACTCTACCTCCAACTGCTCTTTTATATCTTTATCAAGATTAAACTTAAAATTTATGGTTACTTTCTTATTATGTGAAATTTCTATATGGTTAATGAGAGTATCAACCAATCCTTTATCCACTTCTATACTCTTATCAGCATCTAAGCAGTAAAAGAGAGCTTCTATGAATTTTTTCAGTTCCCTTTTCCTTTTCTTTATATTTCTTATTCTTTCATCAAAAACTTTTAATTCATTTTTTAAGGTTTTTATTTGATTATTTATTTTTTTACTTTCTATTTTAAAATCACTTAAAAGAACCTCTCCTTTAACATAGTTTTCATATTGTTCTTGTAAATTGATCCTAAGAGAAGCAATCTTTTTATTATTTACATCTGTTTTTAGAGAAACTTGATTTATCTTTTCAGCACATATATTTTCTAAATATATTTTTAGTCGTAATCTTTTATCCTTTTTATAAAAGCTTGAAACCAGTTTTTTTAAGGTATCTACTAAAATTTTGTCTAGGTCTGTTTCGTATATTCTTACATGAGATTTTTCTAAGTTTAATCTGTCTCCACCTTTACAATAATAGCAATAGCAAATCTCATCATGATATTTCAGTCCTCGTGGTCCATATCGTTTTTTCAAATATCTGCCACATACACTGCACTGTATGAGGTCATCATACTTTCCTTCTTTTTTATAATCTCTTTGAATTTTTACTCCAACATTTTCTTTTCCGTCTTTTATTATGTTTTTTAGTGAATGGTAAGGTAGATAGTTTTGTTTTTTCTCCTTTATCTCTCTGATATTTTCAAATGTAGTTTTATCTATCAAACCTTCGTGGGTGTTCTCTGTTATAATCCACTCTTCTTTATCACGAAACTTACTTTTCCTACTTGGATCATGTCTATTTGAGTATACTCTTTGAATCAAATTCCCAATATATACTTCATCAGAAAGCATTTTTGATATATAAGAAATATCCCATTGTTTTGTATCTTCTTTATCCTTAAAAATTTTACCTGTTCTTTTATATTCATCAGGTGTCGTATATGTTTTAGTCAATTCTCTTGCTATTTGCATATTGGATTTACCTTGACTTGCCATATAAAAGATAAGTCTTACTACATCTGCTGCCTTTTCGTCCATCACCAGAACTCTTTTTCCATCAATTTTATCAACCTTATAGCCATACGGAGCCATCGCTCCTATAAAAGACCCTTGTTTCATTTTTATTTCTTTAGATGCTTTTATTTTCTTTGAAATATCTTTTGCGTATAAATCATTGAAGATATTTTTTATTGCTATTTCATAACTCTGATCTGATTTTATACCGTCTTTAGTATCAAGATTATCATTTACGGAAATAAATCGAACTCCCAAAAATGGAAATACTTTTTCGATATAGTTTGCGATTTCTAAATACTCTCTACCAAACCTTGACATATCTTTTACTATGATACAATTTATCCTACCTGTTCGGATATCTTCCATCATTTCAATAAATGCAGGTCTTTTAAAATTTGTTCCAGAATACTCATAGTCCTTGTATACTCTTAAAATCTTTATATCTTTTTCTTTTGCAGCATTTATACAGAGTTCTTCCTGCATTTCAAGTGAATTACTTTTATCCCTGTAAGCTTCCTTTCTTTCCTGTGATAATCTAGCATAAATACCGGCAATGTATATTTTTTCAATCACTTTTCCAACTTCTGTTCCTGATTGTGATATATGCCTATTTTTTGTTCTAGCCACAGCATACCTCACTTTCAGCGCTTACAAGACTTTTATTCATAACAGTGGGTATAGTTTTTGACTTCCTGCTTTTATCGATACTTTTCTTTTTTATAGTGTTGGCTTTAATGTCAGACTTATCCATTTTTGTCATTTCTTCAAGTAAAGACAATTCTTCAGTATGATTAAACCTAACATCTATCGTCTTATCTTCAGAAATAAAAATTTTATCAATAAGCATCACAACAGACAATCTATCTATTTCAGATAAATTTTTATACTTGTTAATGTCGATGATCCAACTCTTATTTTTATCAATCTTCTCCTTAGTATCTTCCTGTTTTTTTAATCTATACTCGATACTTTCATCTAATTTAGTCAATTTCTCTGTATAGTTTTTTCTAAAAAGTTGATATTCTTCTTTACTAATAACATCTTCTTTTAGGTCAAGGTATAGGGAAGATAAGAGTTCTTCTGTCATCGCTTTTTCTCGTTTTAGTATAGGAATTTGATTGTCTTTCAAATTTTTATTTATATCTATACGCTGAACTTTAGAATATAGATTTTCATTAAATTCAATGTAGGACTTCATTATTTTAGATACTGCTTTTATCAAGGTTTCTTCTTTTATGCTGTGTCTTGTGCAAGATTTTTCCTTGTTGTACTTTGAACAGATATAGAATATCTCTTCTCTTTTTTTATACTTTACAGTCCTTCTAATCAAAGAACTTCCACATTCTTTACAAAAAAGCATTCCTGTAAAAATATCAATTTTGTCCTTTCCACGAGAATTATTCAAATCTCTTTTTAACATAGTATTTGCAATAGTAAAAACTTCTTTACTTATAATTGCTTCATGGGTATTTTCTACTCTTATCCATTCTTCTTTCTCTTTTTCTATCTGCTTTTTATTTTTATAACTTAAAGTAACACTCTTTCCTTGTAAAGTATTTCCAATATATACTTCATTTTCTATAATTCTATTTACTGTCTTTGCTGACCAAGTTCCACCTTTTGTATTTTGAAATCCATTACACTTAAATCCTTGACTTTCTTTATATTTTCTTGGAGTTAAAACTCCTAAATGATTTAGTTCATCTGCAATTGCCTTTGAGGAATATCCCAAGAGCTTCATATCAAATATATTTTTAATGTTTTTAGCAACTTGTTCATCAACCACTAACTTATTTTTGTTCTTTTCTGATTTTTTATATCCATAGGGTGCAAAGGCACTGATGAAATCACCTTTTTCTCTTTTTATCTTCTGGGAGCTTTTTACCTTATTGGAAATATCTCTGCAATAACTGTCATTGATGAAGTTTTTTATAGGAAGTATAAGATGTGTATCGTTTATATCTGCACTTTTACTATCGTAATTGTCATTTACTGATATAAATCTTATACCGTTGTCCGGAAATATTCTTTGAATATATTTTCCAGCTTCTATATAATCTCTTCCGAATCTCGATAAGTCCTTTACAATAATTGTATTGAACTTTCTATCATAGGCAGCCTTTATCATTTCTTTAAAATTGGGACGATCAAAATTTGCACCTGAATACCCATCATCCACATACTCTTTGATCATTGTAATTTGATTTTTTCTTGCATAAGAGTTTATAATTTCTCTTTGATTGGATATAGAGTTACTTTCTGTTTTTTCGCCATCTTCTTTTGATAATCTTAAATACATAACTGCCAAATTTTCTTTTGCTAAATTGTTTTTAAACATAAAAAAGCCTCCTTTAATTCAATTTACATACAATAAATCGAACCAAGGTTAGGCTTCCACAAAAATATTATAACGCTCCTTATATTTTTTGTCAGCCCCTAATAGACAGAAATTTTTTCTTTGATGTATTCCTCTACTAAATTTTCTAAACTAAATCCATTTTCATTAAATTTAACTTCTATATTCCAACCATCAATTTGATTTATCATCTGTTTATCTTTTTTATCTGTTTTCATTTCTGTATTTATATTATGTTCATCACACATAATATCTTCTCCTTATCTTCAATTTCTTTAAGTTTTTTGACATTAACAGGCGTGTAGGTCACGACATTGGAATTTCACCACCGCCCCTTTTCAAGATGAGCCGGCAACAACTGTAGAAGTATCATTATCCCCATTTGCTTCAATGCATCAGTTTCCTAGGCTGAATATATAATTTCTTTTTGTCGCTCGTTTTCTTTTATCCTTCTTTTAACTAGAGTATTTATTTAAACCGAAACTCTTATCAGCAGAAAAGTCATGGCGAAGAAATTATAAAGCTCCACAAATGGTTAATGTCCTGTCTTGGTCTATTCAGTTGTCAAGGTTCAAATCTATATATAACGAGGTTTTAAAAGTCCCTCTATATATAAACCTTACTTTCAGGACAATTTTTAACACTTTTTTGAATATTTTTTTGAAGAATTTTTAAAAAATAGAGGACAGAGATATTTTCCCCTGCCCTCTAGTTGATTTACCTATCCAAAAGTTTTCTCAGTTTCTCTAAAACCTTATTTCTTAATCTACTGATTTTCATCGGATTTGTATCTTCTTTCTTTGCAACTTCTGTGAGAGTTTTATCCTCAAAATACAGTGATTTAATTAGGTTTCTCTCTTCGTCATTTAGACTGTCTAATGCACGATACAAATCTTCTATACGCATTTTGGTTTCAATAATCTTTTCAACATCAACTGTATTATCTGCAATATCTACAACACTTATATTATAATCTCCAAAATGAAACACCTTATGCTTTCTATCTAATCTTTTCAAATGAGCTTCATGATTAAGCTCTTTTTTATATGCTCTATACACTTCATCGGAAACATAGATCTTTTTACCTTTAACATAAATGTATTTTTCTTTATCATTATCTGACATACTTTGGTCCTCCTTTTTTAACTCGTTTTTCGATTTTTGAGCATAAAAAAAGGAGGTCCTCGACATTTTGACATGCGAAGACCTCTTGAATGTAACCAATTAAAAGCTCTTTGACTTTCTATATATTCAGTTTTTAATACTTTAAAAAGGGTAAAAGATGGAAATCAGATTTGCTTTAGAAAAACATAAAATATACTTATGATTTTTTCTTGATAATAAAAATATTTTACCCATACTATTTCCCTACTTTCTTCCTTATACTAAATATTCCCCCTTAAAAGTTTTGTTCATCAAAGTTAGATGTTAAAGAACTATATTTACTAGCAAATATCTCAATTGTATAACATATATATACCATTTAAAAATTGTCTATGGAATACTTCAAAGAATCTCCCAACAATCACCATCTTCAATAGAAATCTTGCATAAATTGCACTTTTTATTTTCACAATAAGTATTTTTTTGAATTTTCCTGATATAACCATTATTTTCTAGATATTCTATTTCTATTTTTATATCATCAAGATTTCTATTAGTTAATTCACATAATTCTTGCAAACTATACACTCTATTTTCTTTAAGAAGTTCCAATAATTGTATTAACACGTTTATTCCTCCTTTAAAATATAAGCATTCCTATACGATATACTACAGCTGATATTACCAAAGCAGATAAAATATAATACATTGCAATTTTTATCGTCCATTTTTTTGAATGTGTTTCTTGTGCGGTAGCTGCAAGAGCCATTAAACAAGGCATATTGAAGAAAAAGGCAAAAGTAAATGCTAAGGCTTCCGGCTTTGAAATCATTGTCAACATATTATTGCTTAGAATAGCGGTATCTACTGCCCCTTTAACCTCAACTGCATGCCATATTCCTGAAGAAGTAAATAATGATGCCATTACTCCTAATGCCGATTCTTTTCCCATTGCAGAAGCAACAAAAGCCATAAATAATTGCCATGGTAACCCAAACAATTTTGTTACAGGTTCTATAAATGTTCCTACTTTATAAATAAGACTGTTAGCTATATTTCCATCAGGCGTATAGGAAAGAATCCAAAATATAACAGAAATAAGGATAATGATACTCAATGCCCTTTTCAGTACATTTCCCATCCTATTCATTACAGAAGAAAGTAAATTTTTCCAATGTGGCTTGTGATATGGTGGAAGTTCCATAATCATTCCAAAATGTTCACTTCCCTCATAAAGCGATTTTCTAAAAATCATATATGTGATTAGCAAATGTAGAAAAGCAACTGCAAATAGGCTTAATATCACAAATACTGCCTGTTTTCCGAAGAATGTTCCTGTAACAAGCCCGACTACTCCCCATGTTGACCCGCAAGGGACTACCCAAGATAATGCAATCGTCATAACCCTCTGTCCCCATGAATCAATTACTCTCGTTCCTGTGATTCCACCTATATTACAGCCGAAACTTAACAAGAACGGCATAATTGCTTTTCCTTGCAATCCTAATTTCGACATAGTGTTGTCAAAGACATAGGAAACTCTTGCCATATATCCTACATCTTCCAAGAATCCAAATACTAAGCTAATTCCCAATACATAACTTGCCATTTGCAATGCAAAAGTAATTGCAGTCATTACGGCTCCACACAAAAGTGAAATCAGCCAATTTGATACTCCAATGGCGACAAGCCCCTTTGCCAACAATGTTGATATTTTAGGTATAACAAACCCAAATAACCCCATTAGCGGAAATCCGATGAGCATAGAAGCAACTAATCCTAAAATGATAACTCCGATAGCCATAGGTTTTCCGAAAGCTTTACTTGTGGCTATACGATCAAATTTGCTTCTCTTAAATACTCTCTTTTTCTGAATAACATTTGCATTGATAAGTTTATCTATCCAATCGAATTTGCAATTACCGGTTATCAGATTCCCATTTTTGATGCCTCTTAATATATCCTCTATTTCTTTAAATTTGTATTCATCAACATTATCTTTTACCAATTCGATTACTTTCACATCTTGATCGAATAATTTCCCGACAATCCATGATTTTGAAAATACGCCTATCCCTTCATCAGGAATGTAATTTTTCAGCAATTTATATTTATCTCCGGCGGCACTTTCATATGCTCTTTCAAAATTATTGTCTGCTAAAATCCTTCCGCTGTCTGAACGCTCCAGAAAAGCATAAAACTCTTTGTATTCCTTTTTATCTGCCGCAACGATAGGAATGACAGGTATATTCAAGGATTTTTGTAACCCCTTTATATTTATATTTTTCCCTTGACTTGTAGCAACATCCATCATGTTCATGATTAAGACAACCGGAATATTTATTCCAATGTAGTCAGAGAGCATAAATAGACTTCGATTTAATTGTGAAGCATCTGCCATAATAGCAATTAGGTCTGCGTTCCCGGTTTCTATATATTCTCTTGTTATAACTTCTTCCTCTGAATTTGCTGATAATCCGTAAGTTCCTGGTAAATCCACAATCGTATAATTGGTATCTTTATACGAAAATTCGCCTTCTTTTTTCTCAACGGTTTTACCCGGCCAATTTCCAACATGTTGATTTGAGCCTGTCAACCCATTAAACAAAGTCGATTTTCCAGAATTAGGCTGCCCCAGCAAAGCAATCGTTATTTTCTTCATATCTCAAAGCACCTCCATCATTATTTTCTCTGCCTCTATCTTATTGACAGCTATCATCGTATCTCTACAATAAATGAGAATAGGTTGCTTTTTATAATTCTGGATAACTTCAACATCGCTTCCGACAGTTATTCCGATAGATATTATTCTGCTTTGAAAATGTGTATCACCAATAATTTCAACAACTTTACCTTTTGTCTTTTCTTTCAAAGTACTAAGCCTCTCCATAACTATTCTCCTTTATCATCCACTTTTTCGCTCTTTCCTGTGTATTTACCATTTCATAGTAATGTCCTTTTTTTCCATAAAGTTCATTATGATTTCCTTGTTCTTCAATTCTTCCGTTATTTATCAAAATAATTTGATTAGCGTTTTTAATGGTATTCAATCTGTGAGCAATAACAAAAACTGTCTTTCCTTGCATTAAATGCTCCAAAGCATTATTGATTTTAGCTTCATTATCAGGATCAAGAGAAGCTGTAGATTCATCCAACAAAAGAATTGGTGCATCCTTCAGAATCGCTCTTGCAATAGCAATCCTTTGTCGTTCACCGCCGGATAATGTACTTCCTCCATCTTTTATTTCCGTTTCATATCCATCCTTCATTTTCAAAATAAATTCATGGCAACAAGCTAATTTTGCAGCTTGATAAACTTCTTCCTTTGTTGCATTAGGTTTTCCAACCCTGATATTGTTATAAACAGTATCGGTTAACAGTACATTATCTTGAAAAACCTGACTAACATATTTAAGCAACACATCAGGTTTTATGGATTTTATATTTTTTCCACCAATTATAATTTCTCCGCTGTTCACATCCCAAAACCTTGCAATCAAATTGGCAATTGTGGTTTTTCCTCCACCGGAAGGACCGATTAAAGCTGTACAAGTCCCCTCTTTTGCTTCAAAAGAAATATTATTCAGAATCGTTTTATTTCTATCATAAGAAAAATTTACATTCTTAAATTGAATATCAAAATTTTCTAATTCAACTTCATTTTCAGAATAAGGCAATGGCTTCGTTTCATAAGCTTTCTCAAGATTACTTGCAGCTAATTTCAAATCTTTCAATAGTCCATAGGAATGTTGAAAGGCAATAAGAAGTGCAGATAATGCTAAACTCATAAGCATAAAAGCCACAAACTGTTCAGTTCTAACACTACCATCTATAAGCAAATATCCTCCTATAAGAAGAACTATCGGAAGCAAAAAGTTAACTGTGATAAAGTACATACTTGTAGGTAACGCCATTTTCTTTTCTGCGTTTACGCTTGTCTTTCTAACATTTTCAAGTGTATTTATCATTCTTTCAAAATGTTCACTTGTCATATTAGCTGACTTAAACGCTTTCATACCTTGAATGTACTCTAAAATAATAGAAATCATCTTAGAATTTAAATTTCTTTTTCTTGCCCCGTATTTTTCTATCAATTTGTTGCCCCATATCAACATAGGATATGCGATAAGCAATACTAAACACTCTAATAATGCGAGCTTCCAATCGATAAAAAATGTGCCTAATAAAATCAATATTGCTGTAACTGCCGTTTTAATAACCGATGGCAAGGTGTGCGTTATGATCAGTTCAAAACTACTCAAATCTTTTGTAAGAGTTGATAATAGATAACCACTACTATTTTTTTGGAAATGACCAAGGCTCAAACTCCTATAATGATTTGCTAAATCCAAACGCATATCTCCACACATTTCAGCTCCTCTTGAAAAGCTCAAATAGTATGCATGCCTATAAATCAGTATCCTTGCAATCATACTGGTGAAACATATTACCGTATATTCTATGATTAAGGTTTTAGTTAATGTATTTTGCAATATATTAACAACGGTAAAATAGAGCATTAAATACAAAACAATGCTTCCTATCGAATCAATAACCATTAGAAAAATCGGTAAATACAATTTTTCTTTTTTATCTTTCAGAAGTGTTCTAATAATCTTAAGCATTTGCACTTACCCCCTCTCCAAAGTAATCTTTTGTGTATGTATTCCACATACTTTCATAGACCCCTTTTCTTTCTAAAAGAGTTTTATGTGTTCCAACCTCTACGACTTCCCCTTCATCAAATACAACAATTTGATCTGCATTCTTAATAGTATGCAAACGATGAGCAATCATAATGATTGTTTTATTTTTCAACAAGTTTTGAAGTGCTAACTGTATCTGATACTCATTTTCTATATCTGAATAGGAAGTTGCTTCATCAAAAATAATAATTGGAGAATCTTTGAGTATTGCCCTTGCGATTGAGATTCTTTGTTGCTGTCCACCTGACAATTTCACCCCTTGATCCCCGATTCTTGTCTGATATCCATTCGGTAAACTCATAATAAAGTCATGAATTTGTGCTGCTTTTGCAGCCTCAATAATCTTATTTTCATCTGTATCTGTTCCCATACGAATATTCTCATAGAGAGTGTCCTCCAAAAGAAATACATCTTGAAAAACAAATGATGTAATGTCCATCAAATTATCTATTTTTAATTCATTGATCGGTATGTCGTTAATTTTAATTACTCCACTTGTTACATCCCAGTACCTCCCAATCAATTGTGCAGCAGTTGTCTTGCCTGCACCGGAAGGTCCCACAAAAGCATTTATTGTATTCGGTTTTAAGGATAAATTTATATGTTGTAATGCTTTATTTTTTGTTTCTTCATCGTCATAACTGAAAGTAACGTCTTTAAAATCTATTTTCATACACTCATTCTTGTTTATGATTTTTGTTCCGTCTTTCAATTCATCCATATCCATTATTTTTTTTATGTTATCCAATCCGCTTCCAAGCTCCATAGATTGCATAAAGATTGTTACCATATTTAAGAACGAAACAAAAAAGCACATTGTAAGCATAATAAATAGCAAATAGGATGTTGCTGATAAAGAATTTCTCAAAAAGAAATATCCTCCGAACGGCAATGTAAATAAGATTGCTGAATCCAAAACCACTAAAGTTATTGATAAAGGATAGCAAGAACTCACACACATCTTTTTCCAACAAGTAATATACGCATTCAATGAGCTTCTATATTGTTCAAATTTTTCTGCTGTTAAATGATACATTTTTATTACAGGCATAGCCTTTATAAATTCGTTTGCCGAAGCATTTAAATCAGCAATATCTTCGGATAGCTCCGTTGACATATCCGGATAATTTTTTATTAGCATCATAGGAATTCCTAATCCCAAAATCATAGGAATAAGCATAACAAGTGCCATCATCCAATTTAATTTCAACATGAAAATGAACATAATAACCGGAACAACTGCCACCTGAGCTAATTCCAAAGTGCTATGAGCCAAAAAATTTTCAACTCTATCTACATCATCAAACAACAATGTTTTAATTTCTCCGGGGGCATGCTCTTGAAAGAATCCCAAATTAAATTTTGAAATATGATTTACAACTTTCAGCTTAATTCTGTGTATTGTGTTAAAAGCTGCTGTATGAGATAAAATGCCCGCAAAGGACATTAGTATTGCTTGCAAAACAGCACTTATAATTCCTATACCTGCCCACATTAAAATTTCTGTATACAAAATATTTTTCTGAAATATCATTAGTAATATCTTATAAACTACAAAATAAGGAACTAATGATAAAGTCGCAGAAATGACAGATAAAAACATTCCTAAATGTAGCTTTTTTCTCTCATCTTTTGCTAATTGGAATACATAGGAAATTCCCATTTTCTTTTTTTCCATTTCTAGATAACATCTCCTTTAAATAAATTTATATTTAGTAATAATAAATATCAATAGTATTATACTATATTTTTCTGCGAAATTAAATCTTAGTATCGTGATTTTTAATTTTGTATAAAACCTCTAAAATTAAGCATTATTTAGATATTTTAAATTTTATTTTTTATAAGAATGTGATATAATAATATAAGATATTGATACTATATTTTAATACGTAGGAGAAAAAAACATGGAAAAAACTATTATAGATTACTTATCAAATTTAATTAACATAGCACCTTTTATTTCAATACCTGAGCTATCATCCAAAAATGATCAAGTATACAAAATACATCCTAACTATGCAATCGGAAAATTTCGTATACTTAAATTCGATGGAAACCAGCTGTTAATTTTAATTGCTGATTTCACTCCAAAAGAAACTATTGAAAAAGTGACAGAAGTGTCAGAAAAATATCTTGAAATTAGTCAATTTGAAACAAGTAATAGTTCTTTTAAGATTGGTGGAAGAAGAACAAATTCAGTAGAAAAGGGAATATATTATTACTTAAACACTGAAAAGAAAACATATACTTATTGTGAAGCAAATAAACCAGTAAAATTTACTAAAATAATTCTTACCAAAAAATACTTTGATACTTTTTTAAAATTAAGATATGAAAATATTGAATATAACAAGACAAAGATGGTAAATAATAATTTATTAAAAATCCAAAATTCTCCTGAGTTAAATTTCATTTTTCAACAAATAAGACAAAGTCAGGTAGAAGGAAAACTACTACAACTCTACCTCGAAAGCAAAATAATGGAACTTTTATCTTTTATCATTTCTAGTATGGATAAAGCGGATAATAATATATCTGTAACACTTACTAAAAAAGATAAGCAAAATTTAAGAAAATCAGTTGCTGCAATGAAAAATGATTTATCAAAACACATAGATGCCTTTAATCTTTCTAAAATCGCTTTAATGAGTCCCGCTCGTTACCAATTAGCTTTTAGAAAATATTATGGTGTGCCACCATATGAATACTTAAAAGAATTAAGATTGAATAAAGCTCTATTACTACTAAAAAATCCAGAAAATAATATCTATAATGTAGCTGAAAAAGTTGGATACAAACATGCTGGACACTTTTCAAAAGTTTTTAAAGCTACTTATGGAATTCTACCAAGTCAATACAGAAAAATGATTTTTTCAATTTAAATTCCAAAATAGGGGGGGGACTATTAATTTGATAGAAATATATTTTTTAGAAATTGAAAATTTAATTTGGACAGATATAGATAATAATTTATTAAATCATATTTCAGAAGAAAGAAAAAATAAGGTATTCAAATTCTATAATATAATAGATCGTAAACTTTGTCTTTATTCTGCCCTCTTAACAAGAATGATATGTTGTAAGAAATTAAGCTTATCTAATAAAGATTTATGTTTTTATACACTAAAATATAAGCCGCTTTTAATTAATGATAGTAGTATACATTTCAGTATATCTCATTCGCAAAATTTAATTGCTGTGTCTTTTTCAGAAAATAATATAGGTTTGGATATTGAGAGAATACAAGATGCACCTTTTTATTTGATAAATTATATATTTCATCCTTACGAGTGTGAATATATTAATAAAAACAATAATTTAAATGAACTTAGATTTTTTGAAATTTGGACAAAAAAAGAAGCTTTTGGTAAATATACTGGTTCGGGATTGGATTATAATTTGGAAGAATTTAATACTATATCAAAAAAAGTAAAGAAAAACTTTTATACTTCTGTTTATAAAAATTATATTTTATCTATATATTCAAAAAACATATCTACAATAAAATTTATTAATATCACAGAAATAGATATTTTTTATTTTTTCACAAAAAAACACATCCTATAAAATCGTTTTAGGATGTGTTTTTTAGTTTATGGAATAAACATTTGGCTATCGTTTAATGTTTCGCCAACTTTATCGCAAATATCTAACCATTCTTCAGTTTCTTCGAAATCATTACTCACAACTTTACCAGCCCATTTGTCACAATAATAGCAATACATATTGGATTTATTTTTATCTTTCATACAACCACAAATTTTATTATTACAATCAAAATTATCAATGAATTTTTCAAAAAATCCATCTAATTTTTTATTATCAATATAAATATTGGGTAAATTAAATATACTTGCATACCTCATTAAATTCTTTTCATTAAACTTATGAAGTCTTCTTAAGGTTGATTCATCTTTATAATTAGGTCCACTAATCATTTCTTCAGCTTTCGGCCACAATAAAATATCTAAAAGATTTCCTTCATAACTTCTATTAGCATATGCAGTTACTACTCTAGACAAGAATTTAGTTGATTTTGTTCTCTCAACCAATTTTATTGATAAATCAAAATTATCAACTTCTTCACATAACTTTTCATAATATTTTAAATCCTCAGGTCGTATCCAATCGGAACTAATTAGATTATAACTATTTTTAATTTTTTCATGTAAACATTTAAATATACAATAGTCTATATCTCCGTATACATTGCTTTCAGAGCAACTAATATGTCCTTGAACTGTTCCATGCATAATACTATATGGACACATATGTAGACATAAATTATTTGCAATTAATCTTAAAGTAACATTTTTATCTTTTGTAAATTCTAACATTCTTTTTAATGTTTTAAAATCTCTATTGTTATGATGAGCCAATGTTATTTCATCAGCTCCTAAATCAATCCATCTTTTAATTAAATTTAAATCAAAAACATACGAATATAATCCAATGGTTACTTTCATTTTAGGAAATTGTTTTTTTATTAGCTCACATAAATATGGAGAGTTTACTGTAATTGCATCAACACCAATACTTTCTAATTGTTTTATAAAATCTACAATTTTAAAATGACTAGCTATTTCTAATTCTTTATTCTCCATACACATTGGATTAATTAGATAATTAAATGTCAACTTATTTAAATGACATAATTCTATATATTTCTCTAATTCTTTTATGCTAACATCAGGTAAAAAAGCTGAAGCTCTTCCACCTCCCAATAGGTCAGTTTTTAGCTTTCCAAAGACCGATTTAAATTCATTACATTTGTTATTTTTATTTATAACTCTAATTAATTCTGGATCAAAATTAGTACCAACATCAAACGTTAATTGTTTTTCCCTAATATTATTATCTTTTTTCATGACATAAACCTTCTTCCTTAATATTGAATGAGTAAGTTAAATATGATGATATTAAACTTTTACCATCATATTTAACCTTTTTATAGTTGCTAAATTATTTTTTGTCTAAAAATCCCCTTTCCTTACCATGCGAAATCAATTTTTTTATCATAGTACCATCTGGTTTTTGCCAATAAAAATCTAATTTATTCAAAATTATCTCAGTCTTATCTTTCGCAAATTTAAATATAGTTCCATGATGCCAAGGAAGATACTCTATATAAGTAATCAAATTATTAATTTCTCTAATTATTTCATAATTTTTATTATCTTCATACTTTGTAAAAATATAATCAATCATATCATCATATTCTTTTAGTTCAACATATTCTCCAATTTCATTTAAATATTTTCCAAAATCAGTAAACGAAATTAGTTTTGTGTTTTCAATATGGAATGTTTCGTTTTTAAAATTTCTAACCGTAGATAATAAAAATATAGCTCTAGCTGCTTTATCTACATATGTTAAATCAACAGTATTTTGATGAGAAATAGGAAGCATTCCTATTCTAAGAAAACTCCTAGTCAAAATATAAAAGGCACTTTCATTAATATTTTTTTGAAATTTACCCGTTTCATATTCACAAGAAATATTTCCCATTCTAAATATAGTTACATCCATACCTTCTTTTCTTGCAATATTCATCAATTTTTCTGCTTCATATTTTGTTTTTGAATAGTTATCATCAATTTTTTGCCCTTTTTCAAAATCATTTTCTGAAAATAAAACTTGATTAGTATTTTTAATTGTTCCAAACCCTACATTCTTTGTTGATATGTGAAATATTTTGGCATTTTTAGTTTTCTTAGCAAACTCCAATATATTTTTACAACCCTCGACATTTGTTTTATACATTTTATCGTACAAACCCAAATGAGAAACTATAGCAGCACTATTAAAAATACAATCTATTTTTTGAGTCAATTCAATAAATTCGTTATCATTTATTCCAAGTTGATTTTTTGTTATATCTCCTAATACAATATTAATTTTATCATCCCATTCTTTATTGTATTTATCAAAATATACGAGATTTTCAATTACTCTTTTTTTAGCTGTTTCTTTATTGTTTCCTCTAATCAATAAGTGTATATTAGAATTTGTATTTTTTAAAAATTCATATAAAATATGTGTTCCTAAGAAACCTGTTCCACCAGTAATAAATATATCTTTGTATTCATTCTTATCTCTAATATCTAACTGCTTATATACTTTAATTTTATCTAAATATTCATTATATTCATTTATCACATTGTCATCCAAATTCATAAACAGGTGTTCTTTTTCTTTAAACTCTTCCTTCAATTTTCTAAAATAAATTTCTGGATTTTTCTTTTTTAAAATTTTACTTAATGAATATGCATTTCTATATCTATATAAATCTTGCACATTAAGTTGGTATTTCTTAATCAGTTCGGCATAAACTTTTAATGCAGAAATTGAATCACCCCCTATTCTAAAGAAATCATCATATTTACCAATATTATCCATATGCAATATTTCTTTCCAAATATCAACAATCTCCTTTTCCTTTTCTGTATCTATTTTAGAAGATTTCATATTAATAATCTCTGGTTTTTGTAGTTTCTTCTTATCAACTTTCCCATTAATATTGACTGGTATAGATGATATTCTCTCATAATACTGAGGTACCATATACTCTGGTAAACTTAATGATAAAAATTTACGTATTTCTTCTTCATCAAAAATATCTTCAGAAATTATATAGGCACACAAATATTTTTGACCTCTATCTTTTTCCCAATCAACTACCACACAGTTATTTATATTTTCGTATTTAAGAAGCTGATTCTCTATCTCTCCTAACTCAATCCTATGCCCACTTATTTTGACCTGGTGATCTCTTCTTCCTAAAAATATGATGTTCCCTTCTCTGCTCATTACACCATAATCGCCAGTCCTATATAATCTTCCATACTTAGAATGGTTTATAAATGCAGATTTTGTCTTTTCTTCATCTCTGTAATATTCTCTTGCTAACCCTTTGCCACCTATATACAATTCCCCTGCAACTCCAACCGGACAATCTTTTAAATCATAATTTAATACATAATATTCTTGGTTTGCTAAAGGCTTGCCATAAGGAATACTCTTCCAAGAAGTATCTACCTTTTCAATTGGATAATATATTGACCATATTGATGCTTCAGTAGCTCCGCCCAAACTTATTATCTCTGCATTTTCATACTGCTCTTTGATTTTATCTGGTAAACTTACTGGTATCCAATCCCCACTTAATAATACTAATCTTAAACTATCTCCCCATAATTTTACTTCTATGATGTCTTCTGATCCTGTTTCTACATAATTATTCTGTGCATCATTATGAATAATCAGCATATCTATTACCGCAGGAACAGAATTCCAAATTGTTATATCTTCTTTTTCAATAATCTCAGATATATAGTTCATATCATGAATATCTGGTATCTCTACAAGTGTTGCCCCTGTAGACAAACTTCCAAATATATCATATACTGATAAGTCAAAACACATTGAAGATAAACCTATTATATTATCTTCTTTATTGACACCAAACTTTTGATTTATATCTATAACTGTATTCATAGCAGATTCATGTGTTATTGCTACACCTTTTGGTCTCCCTGTGCTTCCTGATGTATAAATAATGTATGCTAATCCTTTTGGATCATATTCAATTTGAGGATTAATGGCTGAATAACTAGAAACTTTATTCTTTCCATAAAAATCTCTATCAATATATAATTTGCTCCTACTATTTTCTAAAATATATTTTTGTCTTTCTAATGGATGTTCTGGATCAATAGCTACATAAGCCGCTCCCGATTTTAGTATTCCAAGAATATTTATTATTGTTTCCTTTTTTCTCTCTCCTAAAACTGCTACTATATCCCCTTGTTTTATTCCTTTCTCAATTAAGAAATTACATATTTGAGCCGACTTTTCATCTATTCTTTACAAGTGATACTTCCATCTTTATCTTTAACCATTACCTTGTCAGGATATTTTTCTACTATCTTTTTAAATTCATCTTGTACTGTAGTAGATGGGATTTCTTCTTTAGTTTCATTATATGTCTTCACTAAATTACTATCGTGCACGCTTAAATCTGGATAAGCAATGTTTTCTCCAGCCAAACTCTCTACCAAAGAAATATATTGATTAAACATTTGATTTATCATAGATTCATCAAATAGTTCTTCTACATAATCCCAATTAATTAATACTCCATCAGAACTATATGATATTTGCAAATCTAAATATACTTGAGATGTCTGACTTATAGAATACAATATCTCACCAAGTGCATTTATGTTATTTTGCCTTTCGGAAAATAACATACTTGTAAATACTATAGGCATAACACCACCATCATAAAGATTTCTCTCTTTAGATAATTCTCTTATAAACTCAACTCCATCATAATTTTGATGTGATAGTCCTCTCAATAATCTTGTTTGTATGGAATAACAATTTCCCCAAAATGAATTATCAATAGATAAGGAAGCATCTAAAATTAAATTTTTTGTAAATTCTCCTATAACTTCTTCTATACCATCATACACAGGCCTATTCATAGTTGTTACATTAATCGATAAGTTATTTTGATTACTCCAATATCCTAAAATATATGCATATGCTGTGCATAGTGCAACAGAAATACTTACATTTCTTTTTGATGCTTGTATATAAATTTTATTGAACAAATCTAAACTAATCTCTTTACTCACTCTCTTGCTATTAAAGTTTTTTATATTTTTAGTTTTGTCTTTTAAATTCAAATTTGGCTTTTCGGGAATCTCTGGTGAAATGTTTTTCCAATATTTTTTATCATCAAAGTATTCTTTAGTATTTTTATCATCTTTTTCTTGATTTCTATATTTAAAGAAATCAAATTTAACATTTTTAATGTCTTTATCTTCACATATATCTCTCCATTGTCTCATGAATAATCCTATACTAGCACCATCCATAATTAATAAATCTATATTAATAAATAGTATTGTTTTACCTTGAACATTTTTTAAAGCTTTTATCTTAAACAGAGGCCATGTATTTGGTGATAGGACAGTTTTTGATAACTCATCTCTAATATTATTAATCCTGTGTTGTATGATTTCTTCTGAAACATCACTACAATCTTCATACTCAATACAATATTTTTCAACAGTATCCATCACTTTTTGTTTGTGTTCATCTATAAAAATTGTTCTTAATGACGGTTGTTTATCTATTAAAATGTTTAAACTATTTGTTAGCTTTTCGATATCAAATTCCGTTTTTACTTCAAAATATACATGTGTTGATACTCCTCCCATTTCATATTCACTATTTCTCCCAATGTAGTATGCTTCTTGTATAGATGAAAGCGGGAAATTTTTTTCTTTATTCAAATTATCTCCGTTTTCAACTATATATTTTGCAATATTAATAATATTAGATAATTCGATAAACTTCATTGGCGAAATTTTTAAATTAAAAGTTTCTTCTATTTTCTTTATTAACCTCATCATTATAAGCGAATTACCACCTATTGCATAGAAATCTTCTTCAGGGGATATTTCATGTTTGAATGTATTTTCCCATAATTTAACTAACTTTGTAATTTCACAATTATATTCTATGTTTTTCAAATTATTTAAATTTTTCATAAAGAAAATTCTCCCTTCTCAAATCGTTTTTTCATTATGTTCCTCTGTTTTTTTCCAATTTTATTTTTATCAATTTTATCAACAAAAATTATATATGATACAGATTGATTTATAGCTTTACCAACCTCTCTTTTTATTAATTTTTTTATTTCTTCTTCCTTCATATCTATTTCACTTTTCTGCACGAATATCACAAGTTCGTCTTTTAGTGTTTCTAAATTTATTATTCCACAAGCAACAAATTCACATTTTTCAAGTAAAGTTATATTTTTACATATACTTTCTATCTCTCCAGCATAAATTTTCAATCCATTAAAAAAAATAATATCCTTTTCTCTTCCTGTAATTATTAATTTATTTTTAATAATTGTTCCCATATCTCCAGTATTAAAAAAACCATCATCATTTACTAAAGGTAATATTTTCCCTTCTGAAATATATGATTTTGCAACGCTTGGTCCCTTGATATAAACATTTCCAATCATACCTTCTTTAACTTCATGTCCGCAATTTAAAATTTTAATCTCATTTTCTATTAAAGGTTCTCCTACAAATGCAATATTAAAAAAATTATCTTTTTTAATATTAGATGGACTATATGGAGATATAGTATGTTCATTTAAGTATACTTCTCTATCACATCTATAATATCTGTCTAAACAATCATATGAATGAATACTAACTGCACTTGTTGTTTCAGTCATACCATATACTACTGTCATCGCTTCCTCTCTGTAGCCATACTTACTATACTTTCTATAAAATTCCAAATTATTATTATAATTTATTAATTCAGAACCATTAATTAAGTATCGTAATTTACTTAAACTTATGTCAGATATGGATTGCTCTTCACTAAAATTTAATAAAAATTCTAATGCAAAATTAGGTAAAATTGTAACACTAGCATTAATATCACTAAGTAAACGTAAATATTCACAAGTAGAACCTATGAAATATTTAGGAGTTGTAAGTACTTGATTAGACTTTGTAAAAATAGGTAAAATATGAGCCAACATTAATCCGGCTACATGTGTCAATGACATCCAATTTACGAAAATATCTTTCTGACTAATATAAAGTTTATTTAATATTTGATTCATATTTTTATGTATATTTTCACGGCTTATCATCACACCTTTAGGAGATTGTGTACTTCCTGAAGTATGCATAACTAAGGCTATTTCTTTGCCTTCATGAGAAATACTCTTATGTTTATTATTAGTTTCATCATATGATTTTAACTCTATTATAGTTGGAATTTTTATTATTTCTATTGTCTCCATTTTAACATTATTTAAGAATTCTTTTATTTTATCCCCATCTGTAAATATTCTTATATTTTGAAAACCTCTATATGTTTTTATAAGATTTTCTACTTCTCTTTCATTTTGAATACTTATATTCTCGTATGGAACCAGAATATATCCATAAATCAAACAAGACCAAAATAATATTATAAACTGAACATTATTATCTATTTGTGTTAAAATAAAATCTCCCTTTATAATTCCTTTGTCATTCATCCAGCTTCCTAATTTCATCGAATAGTCATATATATCTTTATAGGATAAAAAAATTTTTTCTCCTTGTCCTACAAAAGTAACTCCCAAATCTGTAAATTTAGAAACTTCTTTAATAACATTATTTAAATACATTTATATATCCTCCTCATCAGCATAACCGAATTCCATGCTGTGAATAAAACTCATCGTGTCACTCATAGGAAAGATTTTTTTTATTTTTTCATAATCCATATCTCCAATCGAACAACTTCCAATATTATATGTACTTGCTATATAAGAAACCAACGAAACTATCAATCCTGTATCTATACAAGCATATAAATAAGACATTCCCCCATATTTAGGTGCGGTTACATTAGAATCAAATATGAAAAAAATTGTAAACGCTGATCCATTAAATATCTCTTTGTTCAAAAAGAATTGACTTTCACTATTTAAAACTTCTCCTGTCTTAATTCTCTTTAATTTATTTTCACAAGGAGAGTAATAATATAGTCCTCCAGCAATTTCTGAAATCCTACTTTCTTTCACATAAACATATATATCTATCGGATATAATCCTCCAGCACTTGCATAGTAGTAATTTGAATCTTCATTCCTTTTTCTTAAACAAGAAATTATTTCTAAAAAAACATTTTTAGGTATGTTTTTCATGCTGTATTTTCTTATAGTTTTCCTGTTTTCGATTATAGAAGAAAACGCTACTTCTGGAACATCTATTTCCTCAAACACTATTTCTTCTGAAATGGGATTTCTATTTAATTTTTCTTTCTTATATTTATTTAATAAATCACTATTATAATTTAACTCATCTCTATACATCTTAGCATCTATTATTTTATTTTGAATTGAAACCAATTTTTGAATCTCAAGTGGACTATATATTAATACTTTTTTCTTTACCAAATCACGTATGAATGCTTTATACTTTGGAATACCTTGATGACCTGTTTTTTCTATCAATTCATCCTGTGAAATTCCATTTTGAGTCAAAAAATAAAATTCGGGAAATAAATCTTTAAAGCTACTTCCATAATTGAAATTTCCAATATGCAAATTATTATTTTGTATACTCCAAAAAAATGTCGGAGACCAGTATAATATGTTGTTCATAATATCACTCCTTAATAAAATTTCTTTTTCTATTTCTTGTAAATACCCTTCATACTTATATGGAAAAAAATGTCCTCCTTTAAAGCTCCTAATCGTAAACTTATTAGAAGTTACTTTTTCCCACCTATTCATTATAAATTTATTTGCTTCTGCATCCGTTTCTCCACAATGTGCTACAATTGGGCAACTAACAATTTCTCCATTGTATTCAAATGTCTCATGTAATTTATAATCGTTCATTATTTCAGGTAGCAATAAATTTTTGAATGTTTCACTATTTAATAATTCTTCCGGTGTACCTCCATTTTCTCTTAAAGTTTCCAATAATGCCTCAAAACCCATACTACTATGAAATTTCTCATTGTGTTTATCTTGTGGTGATTGTCTTCCTGCTATGATAAGTTTTTCTGGCGTTTTATTAAATTTATTCTGACATAAATAAGCTACTAAGAAAGCTAATGCTGCTCCCATGCTATGTCCATAAAACAAAAACTTTCTCTCGTCCAAGCACTCATAAATTTCATTTGATATACAATTAGCTATATCCCTAAAAGAATCGTTTGGATTTCGTTCATCTAAACTTATTGGAATTACTTCTATATCACTATTTATATCTGTAATCCATTTTTCAAAAGTCAATCTATTTCCTCCAGCATGAGGAAAACAAAAAAGTCTATATTTTTTATTTTTATTATATTTTTTTAAATTTAAAAACAACTAATATCATCCCTTTCTCCTATTTAATTCTATTATTGCTAATCCAATTTAATATGTCATTTAGTGTTTCAATGTCTATAGACTGTCTAGCATCGCTCCATGCTGAATTTGGATTTATATGTGTTTCAATCATAACTCCATCAGACCCAGCTACAAAAGATGCTTTTGATAAATCTTTAATCAAATTTTTATTCCCAGTAGCATGACTTGGATCTGCGATTATTGGTAAATGTGTCATATTTTTTAAGAAAGATATGGCGGCTATATCCATTGTGTTTCTTGTATAATTTTCGTAAGTCCTAATTCCTCTCTCACATAAAATAACTTTTCCATTGCCACCAAGCATAATATACTCAGCACTTAATAAAAATTCTTTTATCGTTGCACTTAACCCTCTTTTAAGTAAAATAGGTTTATCCACCTTCCCTAATTCTTTTAATAGAGAGTAATTGTACATATTCCTAGCACCTACTTGTAATATATCAACCTTATCTATCATATAGTCCAGTTCTCTGATATCCATTATTTCTGTTACTACAGGTATATCAAGATCTTTACTAATCTTATTAAGAATATCTATTCCCTTTCTACCTAAGCCCTGAAAATCGTAAGGAGATGTTCTTGGTTTAAAGGCACCTCCTCTTAATATATCTGCTCCTGCTTTTTTTATACCTATTGCTATATTCCTTACAATTTCTTCTGACTCAACAGAACAAGGCCCTGAAATAACAACAGGTTCTTCCCCTCCAATCCTGATCCCTTTTACATCAATTATGGTTTTCTCTTTATATTTTTTTGTTACTAAATATCCATTCTCAATAGAAACATTTTTTGTATTTAGAAAGGCTTCTTCCTCATTTTCTATCTTTGAACATAAAGTATTATCAAAAACATTAATGATATAATAATCTTTAATATCATAATCTTGGAATAGAATATCTTCTTTTTTCAAGTATTTCACACATGCCTCAAAGTCTTTTTTTCCCTTCAGAATGTATTGCATTTTATCACCCCTTTTCTACCTTTTTAATTAGAGATTCAATGGCTTGTAAATAACCCTCAAACCCCTTCCCGCAGATTGTCATCTCAGCATGTTCTGAAATAAATGACTTTTTCCTATAATCCTCTCTATCCATTATGTCTGTTAAATGAACTTCTATTGTTCTTATTCCTACAGCTTTTAAGGCATCTAAAATAGCTATGCTGGTATGAGTATAGGCTCCTGGATTAATCACTATTCCATAATATCTACCATAAGATTTTTGAATTATGTCTATTATTTCTCCTTCATGATTAGATTGGAAAGTATCCACTTCAATATTTATCTTATTTGTATATTCTTTGATCTCCCATAATAATAGAATCCTTTATCCCTGATAAAAATTTTATTTCATCTCTTTCTTTTCTTTGAGTTACATATTTCCCAGAACCTGGTTTTCTTCTTGTCATAAATTTGTCTAGTTTTTCCATATCAACTTTTTGTCCATGAAGTAATCCATCTATTACTCCTCCAATAGCAAAACCATGAGATTCTCCAAAAAGGCTTATTTTTATGTTTTCTCCTATACTAACTGATGACATCAAAGATCCCTCCTACTTTTTTAAAGTCGTCAAAAAAATTAGGATATGATTTTTTTACCGCTCCTGCATTTACTATCGAGACAGGTTCTTTACATTTAATAGATGCCATGGTTGCTGACATAACAATTCTATGGTCATTAAAAGAATTCACAATTCCACCATCTAAAATTTCCCTCCCTTGAATAATCAGTCCATCATCTCTTTTTTTTACGTCTGCCCCTAAACTTTTTAACATCTGAAATGTACTTTCTATTCGATTGCTTTCTTTAAGTTTTAGTCTTTCTCCACCTTTTAAAACACTTTGTCCTTTTGATAATGCAGCCACTACTAATAAAATCGGAAATAAATCAGGTGTTTCAGAAAAATCTACTTCAAAGGAGTTTAAATGGCTTCCATTAGAACTTATGCAATCGTCAGAACAGGTGAGAATTGCTCCAGCTTTTTTAAGAATTTGAACTACCTTTTTATCTCCTTGACTAGATTCTAAGTTTAAACCATACATTTTTATCGAGTCTCCTAAACAACCTCCTGCAATAAAAAATGCCGCATTAGACCAATCACCTTCTATTTGATATTCTTTAGGCGGGAGTATTTTGTCTCTCTCCCCATATATTTCAAATACACCCTCTTCTAATTCATTAACTATTATTCCAAAATCTCTTAATACTTTTATTGTTATATTTACATAAGCCCTAGATTCTAATTTAGTAGTAAGATATATTGAACTTTTTTGATCTAGTAGCGAAGAAAGCAAAAGCAAGCCACTGACATATTGAGAACTAATATCACCAATAATTCTAAAAAAATCAGAGTTTACATTTCCTGATATTTTAATAGAAAATTCCTTCTCTTCGAAATATAACCCTGATTCTTCTAATGTTTCGATTAATTCTCTAATTGGTCTTTTTCTAAGACCTTCAGAGCAATCTACTGTTGCTGTTTTTGAAAATGTACTTACAAGTGGTAAAAGTAATCTAAGTGTTGTTCCACTTTCTCCACAGTGCAATTCAACTTTAGATTTCTTTATATTTCCAAGGCTTGCAATTCTAATGGAGTCTCCTTCCACCTTAATTTTAGCTCCTAATTTTTCCATACAAGTAAGCGTAGCTTCTATGTCTTTTGATATTGTGTTTACATTCTCTAATTTAGTTTCTCTATCCTTTGATATTCCACTTAATATGATGGCTCGATGTAATAGTGACTTTGATGGTATCGACTTCAGCTCTCCATTAATTGCATTCGGCTTAATTTTTACATTCATTCGACAACCACCTCTCATAAGCAATGTTTTAACAATTTTAGTAAGTTAGATTTATCTACCGTATCAATTCTGCAATCACCTATTAATTTAGGATATATAATATTTATCTTGTTTCCATTGCTTTTCTTGTCTTTTAAAATTTCACTGTAAAGGTCTTCTGTACTATAGCTACCATGAGTTGGCAGATGATTTTTTCTAAGTATTTCTTCTACTCTTTTATAAGTTTTCTCATCTGTTTTTCCCATTCTGTAATATCCTCTAGTTATCATTGCCATTCCAATTGCAACCCCATAGCCATGTGGTAAGGTATAGTCACTTAATTTTTCTAAAGCATGACCTATTGTATGACCAAAATTTAAAAGTTGTCGTTCTTTTGTTTCTTTTAAATCCCTCTCGACAATTTCCTTTTTAATTTCAATGCTTCTTTTTACAATCTTCTTTATTATTTCTTCATTGTTTAAATCGCTTTCTATAATTAATTCGAATAGTTTTCTATCTTTTATAGTAGAAGCCTTAATTGTTTCAGACAGTCCATTTAGAAATTCTTTTTGAGGAAGCGTTTTTAAGTAAGCAAAATCTATAAACACAGCTCTAGGATTATAAAAACTTCCGATTAAATTTTTCCCGTCTTCTGTATTGATTGCCGTTTTTGATCCAATGGATGAATCAACCATAGCTAAAAGACTAGTAGGTATTTGAATATAATCTATGCCCCTCATATAAGTAGAGGCCGCAAATCCAGCTAAATCACCAACTACCCCACCACCTAATGCAATAATTAAATCATGCCTATCCACTTTTATTGAGGTCAAATATCTTATTATTTTATAGTATGTTTCTATATTTTTGGACTTTTCCCCTGCTTCTATAACATACTTATAAAGCTTATAATTTTTTAAATTAAAACTGTTGCCTATAAAATGGTCCACATTGCTATCTGTTATTACTATAATGTTCTTGTACTCTTTTTTGCTTGCAATAAATTCATTTAAGTTTTTTAAAGCTATGCAATCTAAATATATTTTGTATTTAGATTGCGTAGTGTTAATAAATATATCCATCTCTTAATCTTCTATATAAACTAACTTGTCTAAAATGCTTCCTGCTTTTTCTTTAGTTTCTTCTAATTCTCTTTCTGCTTTTGATAATTTTACAATTCCAGCACCTACTCGAATCCATGTTTCTTTGTCTGTTTGAAATGCAGTTCTTAAAGCTAATGCCACATCCATTGTTCCATTTTGATCATAAGTTAGTACGCCTCCGCTATATAATCCTCTTTCGTCTTTTTCTAACCTATCTATAGCATCTATACACTCTGTTTTGGGTATTCCAGATGCGGTAACTGCCGGGAAAAGAGTAGTAAATGCATGCCATTCATTGAATTCTTCTTTAAGCGTCCCTTTCAACCTTGATGCTAGATGCTGAACTGAACCCCTCTCCAAAACCTCCATGAATTTAACTACCGATATACTATCCTTTATACAAACTTTTTCTAATTCTTCAAAAGCTAACTTAACAGAAACAGCATGTTCAGCAATCTCTTTAGGATCTTTTAATAATTCACACTTTAATTCCTTATTCTTTATAGGATCATCTGTTAATGCTCTGGTTCCAGCTAGAGGAAATGTATATACTTTTTTTCTTCATCCACCTCGACAACTATTTCTGGACTAAAACCTATAACTTCAACATCACCAATTTTCAGACAATATGAACGTGCAGGGGGATTGTGTTTTCTCCCTAATAAAAAACTATCTTTTAGCAAGATTTTTTTCTCTAACTTAATTTTTCTGGACAAAATAACCTTATCATACTTACCATTATTAATTTCTTCTATTCCTTTAGAAACATTCTCTTTGTAGTATTCGCTATCTATTGATTTTAGCTTTTCTAAAGCAACTGGCGAAGTATTTTTTTCAAATCTTCTTTAGTAGAATTTATTGCACATTTCTCCACTGCTGAAATTATTTCGTCGATATTATCAACAGATTTTACTTCTATTGAACCTTCTAAAATTCTGATGTCAGTTCTTGGAATAAACATCTTTAACAAAGCTCCCTTATCACTCAAATTTTTCAAAAATGTATGCTTTGCATAATTAAAACCAGCGATTTCATACATACTCCAGTCAGTAAAGTTTATATTTTCGAAAACCTTCTTCATGTCTTCACTTAGAACGTTTGCCTTATGTTCTACAGTATCGTCATTTTCAGTTATTAGGATTTTGTCTGTATACACTTCAATTCCAATATATTCTCCTATAGCAACTGATATTTCATTGAGATTTTCATACACCACATAAGGTTGAATTTCATTAGCTACATCTTCTTTTATTTTTATCGCTAACACAAATGAATTCATATTGTCATTATCTGAAATATCTATAGTGGTCTTACCATAAGTTTCTCTGTTTATTTTAGGAATATTATCCTCCTTTATTAAGTTAGTTTTGACTAACTTAATTTTAACATATATATTTATAAAAATCAATATGTCGCTTCAAATAATTTTAAAATTCGTAAAGAAATATAAATTTCTACAAAAAAGCAATTCTAATTAAATCAACTTAGATTTACCTAATAATTTAATTAAAACTGCCTACCTGAAAATATTTGCTTATTTTTTACTGCTTTCTTCTATAAATGCTTTAATCTTTTTAAATGTTTCATTTGATATTACATGTTCAACACTACATGCTTCTTCATTTGCTTGTTTAGGTTCAACGCCTAAATCTAAAAATAGATTATAAAAATAAATATGTTTATTATATAATTCTTTACCTATTTTTTCTCCTTTTTCCGTTAGCTTTATTGACATAGATTTCCTGTACACATACCCCTCATCTATTAAATTATTTATAGCCACACTAACTGATGGTTTGCTTAACTTCGTATAGTTAACAATATCTTTATTATAAACATCCTCTTTTTCTCTCAATAAAACATAAATTACTTCAATATAGTGTTCCTTAGAAAAAACTTTTCTGTGAAGCTTAACGCCCAAAATCATACCCCTTTTCTTTTTTATATTTTAATGTATACCCCATTAAGGTAATTATAAAATATATTCTCTAACATTACAAATATATTAAAACCCCTTAACACTTGTTCAGCAAGCACAGTAAGTGCATATGCACTTACAAAAAAATTGACGAAAATAGTCCCTGCTATTGCATCGGACTATTTTCGTCAATTTTAGCTTGTTGGGGAAATCCCCAAACCCCTTGATACCTTCTTTTTCTCTATGTCATAATGAAACCCTTTTAACCGATTTCATATTAGTTTTTCAATTTTTGAAAATTGATTTTTACCATATTTTCTGATATAATATACTCATAAAGACAGATTCTCTACTGCTTTGTGCAGGTGATTTTACACAAGGAATATATTTTAGAATTAGACCTGTAAATTAAGTTTTTTTACTTAATTTTACAGGTCTTTTATTTTACATATTTTTAAGGAGATAATTTTATATGGCTAATAGATATAGAAATAATGGAATATATTTAATGCTCTCAGATGATGAACTTGAGATTTTAGAAAAAAAATATAAGCTATCCGGTTGTAAAAGTTTAAGACAGTTTATTATGAAATGTATTTTAGAAAAAGATATTTTTGTACTTGATATGGATGTATTTAGAGATATGTCCACAAGCATTTCAAGAATTTCTTCTAACATTAATCAGATAGCTAAAAGGGTAAATTCAACTAATGTAATTTATAAGAACGATATAGATGATCTTAAAACCTTACTTACAAAACAAGGGAAAGAAATACTTGATATGAGAAGAAAGATTTATTCATTTGGTAATTTAGAGACTCATAGGATGGAGGACAAGTAATGGCGGTTACAAAAATACACCCGATAAAAAATACATTGTATTTAGCATTAGATTACATCATGAACGAGGATAAAACAGATGAAAAAATTCTAATTTCGTCTTTTGCCTGTAATCCACAAACTGCTCATTTAGAATTTGAGCAAACCAAAAAAGAATGTAATTCTAAGGCAAAAATTTTAGCAAGACATCTAATTCAAGCCTTCGCTCCTGGAGAAACCACGCCTGAGCAAGCACATCAAATTGGATTGGAACTGTGTGAGAGAGTCTTGCAAGGAAAGTATGAATATGTACTTACTACTCATATTGACAAAGACCATCTACACAATCATATCCTTTTCAATAATGTCAGCTTTGAAACTGGCAAAGCATACCAAAGTAATAAAAGGACCTATCATCAAATTAGAAATATCAGCGATGAACTTTGTAAAGAAAATGGCTTATCCGTTATTGATGAAAACTATAAGATTTTTAAGACCAGATACAAAACGAATGGAAAGTCATATAAGGAATATATGGAATTCAAAAAGGGAAATTCTTGGAAAAATAAGCTTCAAATCGCAATTGATAAAGCAATAGAAAAGTCTAAAACCTATGAGGATTTTATTAAAACTATGGAAGAATTCGGCTATGAAATCAAGTTTGGAAAATACTTATCCTTTAGACACAAGGATAAAAAAGATAGTGGTAGATTTACTCGTGCTAAAGCATCTACCTTAGGAGAAGATTACACAAAAGAAAGAATAAAGGAACGAATTGAAAATTCACATAAAGAAATTTCTGATAGCAAAACCTACTTGTATGAAAAAATTTCCTATACTAATCTTGGAAATATTGTCGATACCAAAAATAATGAAAAGGTTAAATCATCAAAGGGCTATGAAATATGGGCTGAAAAACATAATATGAAAACTATGGCTTCAACCTTAAATGAGTTTAGAAAATATGGCATAAACTCACTTAATGAAGTTGAGCAGAAATTACAGGATATTGCCCTTAACAGACAAAAGATATTAAACGAAATCAAGCAAAAAGAAAAAGATATGGCTTTAATTTACTCTACAATAGAAAGTTTAAACACCCTGTCTAAAAATAAATTGACCTATGATATGTATAAGAAAAATCCAAAAGATAAATTCTATTATGAGGAATACAAGGCAGAGATCATTGCTTATGAAACCGCTAAAAAATCTATTGATATTTCTCCATACAAAAATCTTACTACAAAAATTTTATCTGAAAAATACACTGTCTTGAAAAATGAGAAATCTACCTTAATGAACGATTTTTCTATCCAAGATACTATGCTTCACGATTTACAACAGGCGAAGAAAAACGCAGATAAATATCTTGAAAACAGTCTTGAAAAATAAAATATAGGGAAATTAAAATCTTTTCTATATTAAAAAAAATAAAAAAAAGACTTAGACAGATAGAGAATTACTCTCTTCTGTCTAAGTTATTTTACATATTATCTTCCAAGCTCTCTTCTCTTTTCCTCCATACAAAAATCGCCACAATTCCCATTAAAATATAATTTACCACTTTATTTATATCCTGATTGTTTAGAAGTTGCAAATAATAAAAGCCCTTTTCTTGAATAAACATACTTGTTATTAAATGATATGTTGCAACAACTCCTACATAGGAAATTACAAAGTTTATGATTTTTCCAAATACTCCAAGCCTATCATAAATTAGCTTAAATAGTATCGCATATATAAAAACAACTATCAGCGAAAGTGAAATATTCCAAAAATAAACTGCATTTCCTGATGCTACTTTTACTGAAAAATAATTATGAATAAAATAATAGGATATAAAGAAAACCATCATCTTATCTACAGAGAAGATTAGTGCCTTTATAAATGTTTTTCCCATAAAAATCGAGAACATTATCATTCCTATAAACACAGCTAAGTAAAGAGCTAATAAAATTTCCATCTATTCTAACCTCCAATCTTTTTTACTTATATTATACCTTTTAAGTTGTATTTAAATAAAGGTTTAAATGATCGAGTAGGGAGGACTTTCTCCTCCCTCTCACACCACCGTACGTGCCGTTCGGCATACGGCGGTTCAAT